>CALCYB010000166.1 GCA_937906485.1 uncultured Rikenellaceae bacterium | reverse complement strand
GTCTGAGGACCGGCCCGGGCCGGTCCTTTCGTCACTGTTCGATCTTCTTTTTGACCACCGCCGGGACACCGGCGGCGATGGAATTGTCGGGGATGTCGGTGGTGACCACGCTGCCGGCGGCGATGACGCAGCCGGAGCCGATGGTGACGCCGGGCATCACGGAGCAATTGGCCCCGAACCAGCAGTTGTCCCCCACCCGGATGGGCTTCGCCCACTCCAGCCCTTGGTTCCGCCGGGCGTAGTCCGTGGGATGGGCGGCGGTGTAGAAGCCCGTGTAGGGGCCGATGAACACATTTTCCCCGATGGTGATGCTGCCGCCGTCCATAAAATAGCAGCCGTGGTTGACAAAGGTACCGCTTCCCAGCTTCGTCAGGGAGCCGTAGTCGAAGTACACGGGGCTGAGCACCGTGACGCCCTCCCGGAGTTCCCCCATGATCTGCCGCAGCAGCTCGTTTTTCCGGGGATCGTCGGGCCGGAGGGAATTGAATTCCCAGGTCAGCACCTCGGCATCCATCCGCTCCTTCAGAATGGCGGGGTCAAAATTGGCGTCGTACAGCTCCCCCGTCAGCATTTTTTCACGTTCTGTCATGGCGATACTCCTTTTCCAATGGATTCCATCTGCCCCGCAGCCAGCAGGTCAAAAACAGGGCAAACAGCAATAGATTGTGGGCGATCATACAGCCCCAGGCGGCAACCAGTCCGCCGCCCCAAAATGTGGTGCACAGGAAGGTGCCCACGATCCGCACGCCCCACATGCCCAGAATGTTGTAGACGAAGGGCTCCTTCGTGTTGCCAACCCCCAGCATCATGCCCTCGATGATGATGGAGAAGCCGTAGCAGGGCTCCGACAGGGCCACCATCCGCAGCACCGTGGTGCCCAGGCCGATGACTTCGGGACTGTCGGAGAAAATGTCCATCAGAGCAGGCGCAGAGAAGAACAGCGCACCGCCACTCAGGATCATCAGTCCCACCTCGATGGGGATGAACATGGCGGACAGGTCCCGCAGCCGCTGACGGGCCCGGGCCCCGTAGGCGTTGACCGCCAGGGTGCGTTGGATGTCAACCGCAACGGCAATGGCTTCATCCGAGCCATAGGTCAGTCCGATCGCGGCCAGCATATCTCCTTCGCCGGTGATGCCCAGTCCGGTACGACGTCCGCCCAGGGATTTTTTCCGGATCTTTTCCCAGAGTTCCACTTCGGTGCGTTTTACATCGTCGCTTTCGGGGTCGGATCCGATCTTCTGGAGGATGGCATCGATTTTTTCCATTTCCAGGTCGATCAGGTCGTCCATCAGGCGCATGGCTTTGATGACGTGTTGCTTGAACAATTCGTAGTTGAAGGTTGCCTTCGGGGTGAAGGGTTGGTCCACATACGAATACAGGTTGATGGCAATCAGGCGGCAGGAGTCATAAGGACACAAGGGGATTTCACCGCAAGGGTTGGTGCTGACGGTACGGTAGCCCAGGTCTGCGTAGCAGTCCGGAACGGATTCGCGCAGGATGGTGTCCCAGAACAATACGCCCGGTTCTGCCGATTTCCAGGCATTGTGGATGATCTTTTTCCACAATGCGGTGGCATTGATCTCCTTGGTGTATTTGGGTTCGTTGGAATAGACGGGGTATTGTTGGATGTAGGGTTCGCCGTTGAGTGCGCAACGCATGAAGTCATCGTCTACCTTGACGGAAACATTGGCTCCGGTTACTTTCCCTTTTTCCATTTTTGCATCGATGAAGGCCTCGGAATCCGGGTGTTTGATGGATACCGACAACATCAGCGCTCCACGACGGCCGTCTTGGGCCACTTCCCGGGTGGAGTTGGAGTAACGTTCCATGAACGGGACGATACCGGTAGAGGTCAAGGCACTGTTGAGTACGGGGCTTCCGGTAGGACGGATGTGGGACAAATCATGTCCGACACCACCCCGGCGTTTCATCAGTTGGACCTGTTCTTCGTCGATTTTCAGGATGCCACCATAGGAGTCGGCCGGCTTGTCGTGGCCGATGACAAAGCAGTTGGACAGGGAGGCTACCTGATTTTCATTGCCAATCCCACACATGGGACCTCCTTGAGGAATGATGTATTTGAAATCTTTGAGCAGTTCGTAGATTTCGTCTGCATTCATCGGATTGGGGTAGTTGGATTCAATCCGGGCAAACTCGGCTGCCAGCCGATGATGCATGTCTTCCGGAGAAACCTCGTACAGGTTTCCGAAAGAATCTTTCATGGCGTACTTGTTGATCCATACGGAGGCGGCCAGTTCATCGCCGCGGAAGTAGTTGCGGCTGGCTTCAAGGGCCTCTTCAAAGGTGTAGGTGTTTTTCTTCATCGTCTCTTCTGGGTGTGTGGTCTAGGCGTGTAACTCGTGAAAATGGATGGCAAGTTAGGACGAAATCTACTTATACGAAAGAAAAATAAAAAGAAGTTATCAACAATCCCCTCGCAGGCGCTTCTCGACCATTTCCATCATGCGTTCCCGTAAAATCTCATTGGGGATTTTTTCCAGGACGGCGTAGGCGAAGGCCAGTTGTTGGAGCAGTTCCGCCTCCTTGCGGGGGATGCCCCGGGAGCGCAGGTAGAACAACTCTTCGGGTTGCAGACGCCCGATGGTCGCTCCGTGGGAGCATTTGACGTCGTCGGCATAGATTTCCAGTTGCGGGTCGGTGTGGATGCGTGCTTTTTGAGAGAGTACCAGGTTGTGGTTGGCCTGGAAAGCGTCGGTGCGTTGCGCATCGGGTACGACGGTGATCTTTCCACTGAAATGACCGATGGCCTGGTCGTCCAGGATGCCTTTGAACAGCTGGCTGCTGTGGCATTCGGGGACACGGTGGTAGAGGTTGATGCGGTTGGCAATGTGCTGTTGTCCATCTGCCAGGTAGAGACCGCTCAGGTCGCAGTTGGCGTGTTCTCCTTCAAGCTGGACTTCAATCTCGTTCTCAATATCTGCACCTTGCAACGACAGGAAGACCATCTTCAACTGGCTGCCGGCTGCCTGACGGATCTGGTAGCGGGTCTTGTGGTGTGCCTGGTTGTGTTCGTGCTGCATGACGATGATCTCGGCGCAGGCATTTTCCTGGAGGATGATCCGGGTGGTTTCGTCTGTGGAGACCTCACCGCTGGTGAAGGCGTGGGAGCAGCAGAGGATCCGGCCGGAGGCTCCTTCCCCGAAAGACAGTTCGTTGGCGTAGGACAGGGAGGTGGGTCCTTGCTGGCTGCGGACATGGATGACCTGCAGCAGTTCGTCCATCATCTTGCCGGGTTGCAGCCGGAAATGAAAGGGTTTTCCGGTTTCCTGAATCATGCCGTCCACTACATACAATTGTCGGCTGTTGGCCAACGGTACACGGCAGTTGAATTGCGGACGGTTGGGGGTGCCGGGGGCAAAGGTATACAGGTCGCTCATCATAGTTCCTTAATCAACCAGTCATAACCCCGTTGTTCCACTTCCAGTGCCAGTTCCTTGCCGGCGGTCTTGATGATTTTCCCTTTGTACAGGATGTGGACCACGTCCGGAACGATGTAGTCCAACAACCGTTGGTAGTGGGTGATGACCACGGTGGCATTGTCCGGCCGTTTGAGTTTGTTCACACCCGTCGCCACGATGCGCAGGGCGTCAACGTCCAGGCCGCTGTCGGTCTCATCCAGGATGGCCAGTTTGGGTTCCAGCATGGCCATCTGGAAG
>CALCYB010000165.1 GCA_937906485.1 uncultured Rikenellaceae bacterium | reverse complement strand
AGACGATTTACAACCTCATTATCCTCGACGCATCAGCATCAATGCAAACAATCTATCCTCAAGCTCTCAGCGGAGTAAATGAAACCCTTGCCACAATACGAATAGCTCAAGAGAAGCATCCCGAACTACATCAGTATGTAACATTGGCCTCATTCAGTGCAGGAACGCATTTTCTCAATCGCATCTACACCAGCATTGGTATGGGTAAGCAAAAGCTGTTTTCCTACCGCATACTTGACGATTTCAGCAATCATTTCAGTTTTTCCGTGTCCAGCGTCAACTCAAGGCGGACCGGTATTCCCATCTGGTAGGTAAGGGTGTCACAGGGAGCAGGTGTGATGCGGTAAACTACTGCATTCAGCGAATCGCTGTAGTTGAGTACGGTTTCATCAAATTGGATCTGACCGATATTCAGGAAATGATCCAGCAGCATGTCTTTGGCTGCGGTCAGCCGATAGCCCAACAGGTTGGGAATGAAGGTGGTCTGATCGTATTCGTTCAGCCCCAGGACCAGGTCAATGGCGGATTCGCTTTCGATGCGGGTGCCGGGTTCAATGTCTTTTCCTTTGTATTGTTGTTGCAATACGTTGTTGCTGGCCATATCGGGTACATAGGTCAGCTTTCCGACGTTCAGTCCTTCTGATTGCAGTTCGGTTTTGGCCTGGCGCAGGGAGAAGCCGATCAGATCCGGGACCGTCGAGAGACGGGGCATGACGGAATTGATGGTCAGACGGATCATCCGGTTTTTCTTGACCGCAGTGCCGGGGGCCGGGCGTTGGCGGGTGACGTGTCCACGGGCCATCCGTTTGACATAGACCGAGTCGGTCACTTCCAGACGCAGGTGGTGCTCATTCGCAATGGCTGTCGCTTCTTCTACGGAGCAATTGGTCAGGTCAGGAACAATCTGCTCTTTTCCGTGGCGCGTGATCAGGTTCAGGAACAAGATGACCACCAACAGAAAAAGAATGGCAATGATGGCGGCCAGCAGCACATTTTTTACGAACCAGTGTTGGTACCATTTGGTGCCTGTTGTATTTTTTTTGCTTTTTGTCATAATCCGTCTTTTTGTTAAGGTGTACAAAGATACAACAATTCCCCAACAAAAGAAGTCGGGGCCGTTCCCAAAATAGGGACAGCCCCGACTTTCTTTCCTTAGAAAAATCTTAGAACCGGTCTTCTGAAGACACAGTCAATTTTTTGCGACCACGACGGCGACGGGCTGCCAATACGCGACGACCATTAGGGGTTGACATACGTTCACGGAAGCCGTGTTTGTTGCGGCGTTTGCGTTGTGAAGGTTGAAAAGTACGTTTCATATCTATTCTTATTTATTTTTCTATAAGGGAGTGCAAAGGTAGTGCTTTTGTTTGAATTTGCAAATTTAATTCTTAATAATTACGATCTTTTTCCCTTCAAAGAAAGGCTCTGAAAAGTATTGGGAAATCTCCCTGCATGCAAATTGGTTGCGTTGCAATCCTCTGGTCCGGACACAGTCTGAAATTTCCTGTTCCAGATCGCCCCCTTTCAGGTAGAGAATCGCATTTTTCCATTTGCCTTTGACAAAGGGCATGAACTGCTGCAGTTCGGTGACGGCCCGGGAGACAATGTAGTCAAATTCGCCCGGAAGTTGTTCAGCCCGTGACCATACGGGGGTGACGTTTTTCAGGCCCAGGCTATTGGCGACTGCCTCTACTACTTTGATCTTCTTGCCAATGGAGTCGCAGAGCGTGAATGCTGCTTCAGGAAAGAGAATGGCGAGCGGAATGCCGGGGAATCCGCCTCCCGTGCCGACATCCAGGATCCGGTCACCGGCTTGGAACGGTGCTTCTTTGGCCAGTGCCAAGGCGTGCAGAACGTGGTGGAGGTAGAACGCATCCATGTCCTTGCGGGAGATGACGTTGATTTTGCTGTTCCATTCCAGGTACAAGGCTTCCAATTGACGGATCTGTTCCTGTTGGTGGGCTGTCAGATCGGGGAAATACTTGAAGATTAAATTTGCACTATTCATAATTTGGGGTCATTCGGGGTATCGAAGGTTTGTAATAGGATTTCTCTCGCACGGCGGATTCGGGTCCGGACCGTGTTGAGAGGCAGGTTCAGTTGTCGGGCAATCTCCTCGTACGCATATTCCTTGATAAAACGCAGCCGTGCGGCATCACGATACAGTTCGGGCATCTGTTGGATGGCCTGATGGATGTGCTTGCGGGTCTGGTCCCGGATGTAGGCCTCTTCGGGGCTTTCTGTCAGACGTCCGGTTTCGGAGGCCATTTCGGCCCAGTTTTGGGGAATGACGGGAACGGAGGCGTTTTTTTGCCGATAATGGTCAATGGCTGCATTTCGGGCAATGTTGAAGAGCCAGGTCGAGAACGCGTATTGGGGATTGTAGGTGTTGATGTTGGAGTAGGCCCGTTGGAGGGCTTCCTGACACAGGTCTTCGGCATCTTCCCGGATGTGCGTGTAGGGCAACAGGAATTGAATCAACAAGGGCTTGTACTTGTTGGCCAGGGCGCGGAAAGCCTGTTGGTCTCCCTGCTGGGCGGCTGCAACCCAAGTGCGTTCGTCGTTTTGCTGATTCGTCATGCCGGTCAAGCTATGGGTTAATGGGCATCCAGCCAGTTGATGCCGCTGTTGCATTCAACGGTCAGGGGAATGCTCAGTCGGGCAACTTGTTCCATTTCTTCTTTCAGGATGGTTTTGACCTGTTCCACTTCCGGATTGAGAGCATCTACGATCAGCTCGTCGTGTACCTGCAGGATGAGACGGCTTTGGAGGCCTTCCGCCTGTAAACGACGATACACCCGGATCATGGCGATCTTGATCAGGTCGGCTGCGGTACCCTGTATGGGGGCGTTGATGGCGTTGCGTTCGGCCAGTCCCCGGACCACGGCATTGCGGGATGTGATGGCCGGCAGGTAGCGTTTCCGTCCGTAGAGCGTTTCTACATAAGTCTGTGTACGGGCCACTTCCTTGGTCTGTTCCATATAGGCCTTCACCTGCGGATAACTGCGGAAGTATTCGTCAATGAGTTCTTTGGCTTCGGTCCGGGACAGGTTCAAGCGTTGGGCCAGGCCGAAGGCCGAAATGCCGTAGATGATGCCGAAGTTGGCGGTCTTGGCCCGGCTGCGTTGTTCGCGGGTCACTTCGGATTCGGGAACATGGAAGATGCGCGCAGCGGTAGCCGTATGGATGTCCTTTTCGTGCCGGAAATCCTCCAACAGGCCGGGGTCGTTGCTCAGAACGGCCATCAGCCGAAGTTCAATCTGGGAGTAATCGGCCGAAACAATGCTGTGGTGTTCATCGGAGGGGATAAAGGCCCGTCGGATCTCCCGTCCGAGTTCGCTGCGGATCGGAATGTTCTGCAGGTTGGGGTCGGTAGACGAGAGCCTGCCCGTTTGCGTAACGCTCTGGTGGAAGGTGGTATGCACTCTGCCGTTTTCGT
>CALCYB010000164.1 GCA_937906485.1 uncultured Rikenellaceae bacterium | reverse complement strand
GCTTCCAGGGGATCCTCCTCTGGTTCTTCTGGCGGGGGCAGTTCTCCAAGGACGAGGCGGAACCCGCGATAGCTGTACCTGAGCGAAGAGTAGTTGTAGCCCCGATTAGAAACGCGACATTGCCTTGCGTTGCTGTTCCAACTACCACCCCGAAGAACGCGATACGAGCCATTGGCAGGACCGCTCGGATTCGTCTGAGAACCGCTGCTGTACCCCCCATACCAGTCCTGACACCATTCATAAATATTCCCAGTCATATCATACAGGCCCAATTCATTCGGCTGTTTCTGCCCGACAGGATGCGTTGCATCGCCGCTATTTTCTAAATACCAGGCAACCTCATCGATCTCATTGCTTCCGGAATACTTATAGCCTTGACTCTTGTTGCCTCCCCGGGCTGCATACTCCCATTCCGCTTCGGTAGGCAACCGATAAGTCTTGCCCGTCTTCTCGTTCAATTTCGCAATAAATTCCTGGACATCTTCCCAACTGACTCGTTCTACCGGCAGGTTGTCGCCTTTAAATTCACTCGGATTACTTCCCATCACCGCTTCCCACTGCGCCTGGGTCACTTCGTATTTCCCGATGTAATAATCACTCAACGTCACCGAATGGACCGGTTTTTCATTATCACGTGCATCCGCCCCCTGCTCCGATGTTGCACCCATCTGAAAGGTGCCACCCTCAACAAAGACGAACTCCATGCCGTAGTCGGCAGTCAGGGTTGCTCCTTGAGCGCCACTCCCCTTGTCCCCTCCGCGCGTGCTCCCCGATGCTGCACTGGCGACTACCGCCTGTTTCATCGTCCGTTTCTCATCCCTGCGTTGGTTGTGTTGGATCTCCACCTCAAAGGCCACATCCTCATAACCCGACTTTTTCAGGACGATCTCGTGCTTCCCTACCAGGAGTTGTTCCACGAGCGGACTTACTCCGCGTTGCTCTCCATCAATCCACACTTCTGAACCAGCAGGTACAGCATTCAGAATCAAAGTACCATACATCGGGATTGGAGCTCCGACTGTTTGGGTCTTGGTCTCGCCACTGGCTACAGTAAACGAAATGCTCTGGGACTGGTGACCGGCTTTCCGTGCCTCCAGAATGTGCGTCCCCTGGCTGCTCAACGGTCCGGTCCATGAACCCACCCCAACCTGCTGCTGATCCACCCAGATCTCCGCATCCGACATCTCGCTCCGACAAGTCACTGTTCCGAATTGGGGAGTCAGGCGTACATGGTGTGTCTGTACCTGACCATCCCCCTGGATCGTGTAGGTCTGTTCATCCAGCGCATAATTTGTCATTTGAAGACGTATACTTACCGGACCCTTTGGCATTTTATCGCTTGATTGCCAAGGAGTCGTTCCCACCCGTTTGCCATCAATCGCCACAGTCGCTCCACTCGGTTCACTGATCACACTCAAATAGCCATACGCTGGAGCCAGGGTCAGTTGGTGCAAACTGTTTGCTTGATCCAACACAACCTTGCCCGTCAAGGTTTCATACAACTCGTGTTCTATCCGGTAATAATATTCCCCGTAGTCCAACGGAATCGGGGAAGAATACATTCCATCCACCGCATATTGCGCATCCAATTCGTACGCTGAAGTT
>CALCYB010000163.1 GCA_937906485.1 uncultured Rikenellaceae bacterium | reverse complement strand
AATGGTAAGAGTATTCATTGTTCAAAAACGTAAGATTAGTGAAGGTGACAAGATGTCTGGTCGCCATGGTAATAAAGGGGTTATTTCTAGAATTCTTCCTCAAGAAGATATGCCATTTATGGAAGATGGAACACCTGAAGAAGGATGGAATCCGCAGGAGAAACTCACCCTGGCAGAAGCACTTAAACGGGCTACCCTTTCCGGGGAAATGCAGCAAAAGGCCCATAAACCGAAGAAGAAACTTTCACCCGAAGCGCGCAAACGCCGTAATCGGAGCCGGAACCTGCGGAGAAAGAGAAAGAAACAGGAGAAAAGATCGTCACTTGAGAAAGAATAATCTATGCAAATCAAGCAGTCACATGTCGTTTTGAAGAAAGGACGGGAAGAGTCCTTGCTTCGTTTTCACCCCTGGGTGTTTTCCGGAGCAGTTGCACAACTGGTCGGAGAGATTGCAGAGGGCCAGGTCGTTCCGGTCTGCGCAGCAGATGGGACAGTGTTGGGATATGGCCATTACCAAGTAGGCTCCATTGCAGTACGGATGTTGAATTTCGGTTCACAGGAGCATTTGATGTGGAATGGTCAGATGTGGGTCCTGGCTTTGGATTTTTGGGTGGAAAGATTGCGTGCAGCGTTGCAGCTTCGTCAACACTACGGTCTGCTCTCTGTTGCAACCAACTGTTACCGTCTGGTGCATGGGGAGGGCGATGGTCTTCCGGGCTTGATTATCGATGTCTATGAAGGGGTGGCCGTCATGCAGGCACACTCGGCCGGTATGTTTCTGGCCCGTGAACAGATTACAGAAGCCTTGAAGGTCTGTTTCGGATCGTCTTTGCAGGCAGTCTATGATAAAAGCGAAGGGACGGCACCCTTTAAAGCCGGCCTGGATCTTCAAGATGGTTACTTGTACCGCAGCAATGCGGCACCGCAGGAAGGCGAACGCGTTGTATTGGAAAACGGTCATCGTTTTCTGGTAGATTGGGAAAAAGGACAGAAGACCGGTTTCTTTCTGGATCAGCGGGACAACCGCCGCAGGGTAGGGGAACTGGCAAAAGGACGCCGTGTGCTGAACTTGTTCTGCTATACGGGAGGTTTCTCCATCTATGCTTTGTCCGCAGGGGCATCGGAAGTGACTTCGGTGGATTCCTCAAAAGTGGCCATGGAGATGGTGGAACGCAATGTGCAGGTCAATTTTGATGCCCAGACAGCCAGCCGTCATCAAGGTCTCTGTACGGATGCCATTGACTACCTGAAGACGGTTCCCAAAGGGCATTATGACTTGATGATTGTCGATCCCCCGGCCTTTGCCAAGCACCGGGGTGCGCTGAACAATGCTCTCCGGGCCTACCAGCGTCTGAATGCAGCCGCGATTGAGCGTGTTGCTTCGGGTGGATTTGTCTTAACGTACAGTTGCTCGCAGGTTGTCGATCAGCAGGCTTTTGCATTGGCTGTCTTCTCGGCTGCAGCCCAGACAGGCCGCAAGGTCCGTATTTTGGACCGTTTGAATCAACCGGCGGATCATCCGGTCAATATTTACCATCCCGAAGGCTCCTACCTGAAAGGATTGCTGTTGTATGTTGAATAAGGCAGAAAGATGGAACAGTTGATTCTCCTAAGCAAGGATAAACGGGAACGTTACGAGGAATTGCTGCCCCAAATCGAGGCATTGATTGCTTCGGAATCGGACCTGATTGCCAACCTGGCCAACACCGCGGCCGCATTAAAAGAAGCCTTTGGCTGGTGGTGGGTCGGTTTCTACCGTGTCGAGACCGGAAATGCACCTGCTGCTGCTCCCCGGCTTGTGCTGGGACCTTTTCAAGGCCCGATTGCCTGTACTTCCATTGCTTATGGAAAAGGTGTCTGCGGGACTGCCTGGAAAGAGGCCCGTACGCAGGTAGTTCCGGATGTAGATGCTTTCCCGGGGCATATTGCCTGTAGTTCTGCCTCCAAATCGGAGATCGTTGTCCCCCTCTTTACCGCTGGTCAGGTGTGGGGTGTGTTGGATGTGGACAGTGAGTTTTATGGGACATTTGATGCGGTAGATGCAGAATATTTGGAAAAGTTGGCTGCTCTAATTTGCAAATTCATAAAATAGTATTACCTTTGCATTCCCAAATAAAAAGGTGCTTTGGCCGAGCGGTTAGGCACAGGTCTGCAAAACCTGCTACAGCGGTTCGATTCCGCTAGGCACCTCACCAAACCCCTCTAGACACGCTTCTAGAGGGGTTTTTCTTTTTCTCGCCCTCAAAAGTGTACTGAAAATGTACTACATTCAACAAAAAGATCCAGATACTGGAAAGTACCTGGATCAAGTGCGAATTTAATACACAATCTTTTTTAGATTGTACATCAATGCAGATATACAAATTTTTTCCTAGCTTCGTCCTTGGCTACTGCTCCCTAGATAATATGTCCTGAAATTTGTTCAGTTTTTTTTTGAACAATAAAGACTATAGTCCTGATACTAGACACCAACACATAGAAATAACCATCGCTCCCTCTACCCATATCGGACTCGCCGACTGGTTGATTCAATATCTTTTAGAAGCGAAGTAAATATATTTTGTCCCGTTTTTTGCGTAATAAACGGGACATTTTACTATCTTTGTTCTCTG
>CALCYB010000162.1 GCA_937906485.1 uncultured Rikenellaceae bacterium | reverse complement strand
ATCCTTGCTTCCCGCAGCAACAGCAGCCTTCGCTCCCGCCGCATCAGCAGCCATCGTTTCTGCAGCACCGACCTTGGTTTCTGCAGTATCGATTTTATTGAGCAGCACGATGACCTGCTGGTGTTTTCCATCAATGCGGCTGGCAAGGGTCTGCAGTCCTTCGTCAAAGTATTCGGGACGTTCGGCATCCAGCACCATGAGTACAACAGCGGCTTGTCGGATTTTGGTGTAGGTCCGTTCGATGCCGATGATCTCAATGGTTTCAGTGGTGTTGCGGATACCGGCGGTATCAATGAAGCGGAAGGTAATACCGTCTATGTTGAGGGTCTCTTCGATGGTATCGCGAGTGGTGCCGTGGATGGAGGAGACAATGGCGCGTTCCTCGCCCAGGAGGGCATTGAGCAGGGTACTCTTTCCGGTATTGGTAGCACCTGCAATCGCCACAGGTACACCATTTTTGATAACATTACCTAATGCAAAGGATTTGATAAGTTTCCGTACATGAGTCGTAAGTTCTCCCACGGTATGGACCAATTGTGAACGGTCGGCAAATTCGACTTCTTCTTCGCTGAAATCCAGTTCCAGTTCCATCAAGGAAACCAGTTGCAGCAGGTCACCGCGCATCCGGCCCAATTCATCAGAGAATCCCCCCCGCATCTGTTGCAGGGCCACGCGATGGGCCGCAGCCGTCTCGGAAGCAATTACATCGGCCACAGCCTCCGCCTGCGCGAGGTCCATTTTCCCGTTCAGGAAAGCTCGACGGGTAAATTCACCCCCTTCGGCCAGGCGTGCACCGGCATCCAGCAAGGTTTCCAGGATCTGTTGGGCAATGTACTCCGATCCGTGACAGGAGATTTCCACACTGTTTTCACCTGTATAGGAGCGGGGAGCCCGAAACAAGGTGACCAGGACTTCATCAACCAGGGTTTCCTGGCGGTAGAATTGTCCGAACTTGACGTGCCAACTCCGGCTTTCTACCAAGGGAATCCCGTCAGCGGGACGGAAACAACGGTCCACGACTACAAAACTTTCAGGACCACTGACGCGGATAACCGTGATGGCTCCGTGTCCACTGGCTGTCGCGCGTGCGCAGATTGTGTCATCTATACCGATCATGAGCATCAGGATTTCAGTTCCAACAAGACAACATTTTCAACATGGTGGGTATGGGGAAACATATCCACAGGGCGTACAGCAAGGATGGAATAGGCTTCGGAGAAGATGGCCAGGTCTCTCGCTTGTGTGGCTGGATTACAGCTGACATAGACAATTTTACGAGGCCGAGCCTCCATGATCACTTTAGCTACATCACCGTGGATGCCCGCCCTGGGCGGATCGAGCACAATCACATCCGGCGTTCCTCCGTGCGCAGCAATGAACTCCCGGGTAAGGATGTCTTTCATATCTCCGGCGTAGAACTGACAGTTGTCAATGCCGTTTTGCCGGGCGTTGACCTTGGCATCTTCAATGGCTTCGGGCACATACTCGATTCCGATTACCTGTGCTGCCTGACGAGCCAGAAAAAGGGCAATGGTACCGGTACCGGTATAGAGGTCATACAGCCGTTCCTTTCCGGTCAGGCCGGCAAACTCCCGGACGACAGAATACAGACGATAGGCTTGTAGGGAATTGGTCTGGTAAAATGATTTGGGGCCGATCTTGAAGCGGATTCCTTCCATTTCTTCGTAGATGGCATCTTCTCCGGAATAAAGAATCACATCCTGGTCTGCGATGGAATCGTTCAGTTTTCGGTTGATAACATAGTGCAGGGACTTGATTTGTGGGAATTTCTGCTTGAGGGCATCGAGCAATCCGATCCGTGCATCAACATCTTCCGGGCTGTCTTCGTAGGCAAACACCACAATGACCATCACGTCACCAGCTTCGGTAGTCCGCACAATGAGGTTACGCAGGTAACCCACCTGATTGCGCAGGTTGTAGAAGGTCAGATGATGGGCAATGGCATAGGAACGGACAAAGTTTCTGATCTCATTTGAAGGTTCAGGTTGCAGATGGCACTTATTGATATCCAATACCTTATCAAATGCACCGCTGATATGAAATCCTAATCCGACACCAGCCGGATTGGTATTCGGGACTTCACCTTCATGGAAGAGTTCGGCAGGATTTTCTCCGGTAAAGATCCAGCGTCGGTCAGAGAAGGTGTATTCGAGTTTGTTCCGGTAACATTGAGTGCGTTCTGAGCCAAGTATGGGCATCAGCTCCGGCAGTTCCAGATGGCCGATACGACGCAACTGATCTTCTACTTGTTGCTGTTTGTACGCAAGTTGGAGATCGTAGGGCAGGGGTTGCCATTTGCAGCCGCCACAAACCCCATAATGTTCACAAAACGGTTCAAGGCGGTCAGGGGAGGGGGTTACCATCCGTTTGACATACCCTTCCATGTAATTCTTGTTTTTCTTGATCATTTGCACGTCCACCACATCGCCGGGAATGGCTTGTTGGATGAACAAGGCCTTTCCGTTGATGTGTGAAATGGCTTTGCCTTCTGCGGCCACACCTTCCACCAGCACACCTTCCAGCAATTCTTTATCTCGTCTTCCCATGTTTTATTTATGAATTTCAATATTTTTTCAAAAATACCACTTTTTCAAAAATTTGCCATAAAAGGCTGCCAGGTTCATCGGTTTTTCAGCAGCGCTTTCAACACCTGCTGCACCCCTTGTTCGGCATTGGAGGGGGCAATAAAACGGGCTTGAGGCTTCAAATCCGGATATGCATTATCTACAGCAAAACTATAGTAGGCGCAGGCAATCATCTCAGCATCATTCATCTGGTCTCCAAATGCAATTGTCTGTTCAGGGGTGATGCCCAGTTGTTGCTGCAGTCGGGCCAAAGGCACTCCTTTGTTGGCCGTCGGCTCACTCAGGTCCACCCAGTTCCTTCCGGAAAGAACGACTTTCAATCCTTGCTCCTCAAAATGGCGCAACCGGGGAAAAGCATATTCCGGAGCACAACCATAATTGCAGACGGCAATCTTCAGACAGGGATCTCCTGTCACCTGGGTCAGATCCGGCACAATCTCCAGACGCTGATAGTATTTGGAGACTTCCTGCAGAAATTCGGGTTGTACATCTTCAATGTATGCCTGACGGGCACCGCAGTAAACGCTATGGCATCCCTCCAGGGTACGGACCTGTTCGACAATCGGTGCCACGTAGGATCGGTCCATCTCAAGTATCGATACAGGTTGGTCTTGGTAAGCCACATAAGATCCGTTCTCTGCTATAAAGTAAATCCGATCCAAGTAGTGTTGGAACATTTCGCGCAGGTTGTAGTATTGACGACCGCTGGCCACCACAAAACACACCCCTTGTTCGAGCAAGGAATCCAGCAGCGGGAAAAAATCAGCAGACAAGGTACCTTGCGGACTGAGCAGCGTCCCGTCCATATCGGTCACCACCATACGGATCTGCGGAGCCAGCTTAGAAAAGTCAATTTCGTTCAGCATCATGATTTGCAGTCGCTCATGCTTTGTGCAGACAAAACAAACGGGGCGGACCCGAGAAAAAGGATTCACCCCGTACGTCTATCTGCAGCAGTAATTAGAATTTAAATCGTACAAACAACTCAATAGCTTGGTATTCCGCCATACCGAGTTTGTCAAAGGTCACAGCGGTCGCATGGTTCCGTTCTTCGGCACGTTGCCAGAATTCACGTTTGTCAGAACCCGGGAACAACGGACGGTCTTTTTGGGACTGGTGACGGAAGATGGCTTCACGTTTGATCACCACTTCTTCCGGGCTCAACGGAACTGCCATTTCGGCTTCTGCAACATCCCATTCTTGCCATGCACCACGGTACATCCATACGCGACAATCCTTGAGCCATTCTTCTTTCTTGAGCTCTTTGATGGCACGGATAACGGACAGGAAGCAGACACGGTGGGTTCCATGCGGGTCACTCAAGTCACCGGCCACGTAGATTTGGTGAGGCTTCACGCTCTGCAGCAATTCCTTGACGATTTGGATATCGGCTTTTCCAAGCGGGTTTTTCTTGACACCACCGGTTTCGTAGAAGGGAAGGTTCAGGAAGTGAACACGTTCTTCGGGAATAGCCAGGTAACGGCAGGGGG
>CALCYB010000161.1 GCA_937906485.1 uncultured Rikenellaceae bacterium | reverse complement strand
CTCCATCTCGTCGGCCAGATGAATAGCCTCCTTGATGGGTAACACGAGGTTGGGCTCAACGTTCTCACCTACGACACGCACTACGGGTGCCGTGATCTCGTCGTTGATGCGATGCGGGTTCTCCTTCTCCACGCGCCCGCCACGGGGTGCGTTTGCAGGTTTCGGTCTGTTGTTCCCGGGGTTGAACGGCCTCGGCGGGAACGGTTTCGTTGTTGCGATAGTTGTATTAATTAAAGGTTAATGAATGAATGTCCCTTGTGTGGGTTAGGCCTTGAGTTTGTTAGCCTCGATCTCCTCCTTGACAACACCGAGGATGAAATCCTTGAAGGCCTCCATCGACATCTGACCCTTGTCACCCTCGCCCTGGGCGCGTACCGATACCAGCCCCTCGGCCGACTCTTTCTCGCCGACAATCAGCAGGTAAGGAATCCGTTTCAGCTCGTTTTCACGTATCTTTTTCCCGATCGTTTCGTTACGACCGTCAATAGCGGCGCGAATATCGTAATTATTAAGCAATTCGCAAACTTTTTTTGCGTAGTCATTGTATTTTTCACTGACAGGAAGAACGACGGCCTGATCCGGGGTCAGCCACAAGGGGAAGCGTCCACCGGTATGTTCAATCAACACAGCCACAAAACGTTCCATGGATCCGAACGGAGCACGGTGGATCATAATCGGGCGATAGCGTTTGTCATCAGCACCGATGTATTCCAGTTCAAAACGTTCCGGAAGGTTGTAGTCCACTTGAATCGTACCCAACTGCCATTTGCGTCCGATGGCATCGCGCACCATAAAGTCCAGTTTCGGACCATAGAATGCGGCCTCGCCATATTCCACAATGGTCTTCAGACCTTTTTCTTCAGCGGCTTCGATGATGGCGCGTTCGGCCTTTTCCCAGTTTTCATCCGAACCGATGTATTTCTCACGGTTCACTTGGTCCCTCAAGGAAACTTGAGCAATGAATTCATTGAAATCCAAGGTCTTGAAAATATACAAAACGATATCGATCACCTTGCAGAACTCTTCCTTCAATTGATCGGGACGGCAGAAGATGTGGGCATCATCTTGGGTAAAGCCACGCACACGGGTCAGACCGTGCAACTCACCGCTTTGTTCGTAACGGTAAACGGTACCGAATTCAGCAAGACGCAAAGGGAGATCTTTGTAAGAACGGGGTTTGGTCTTGTAGATTTCGCAGTGGTGAGGGCAATTCATCGGTTTGAGCAGGAACTCTTCCCCTTCTTGAGGAGTGTGGATCGGTTGGAAGGAGTCCGCTCCATATTTGGCATAGTGACCGGAAGTCACATACAGTTCCTTTTGTCCGATATGCGGAGTGATCACCGGCAGGTAACCGTGTGCTTTCTGCACCTTTTTCAAGAACATTTCAAGACGTTCACGCAATTGGGCGCCTTTGGGCAGCCACAACGGAAGACCTTGACCCACGCGTTGTGAAAAAGCGAACAGTTCCAGTTCCTTGCCGATTTTGCGGTGGTCCCGTTTCTTGGCTTCTTCCAACATGGCCAAGTATTCATCCAGCAGTTTTTTCTGCGGGAAGGTCACCCCATAAATACGGGTCAGCATCTTGTTGTTTTCATTGCCGCGCCAATAAGCACCGGCGATGGAAGTCAATTTCACCGCTTTGATGATGGAGGTATCACGCAAGTGAGGGCCACGGCACAGGTCGGTAAACGCACCATTGGTATAGAACGTGATCGTACCGTCTTCCAGGTCTCGGATCAGTTCGCATTTGTACTCATCACCTTTTTCTGTATAGGTCTTCAGCGCTTCATCTTTGCTGATGTCCTTGCGCTCGAACTGCTGTTTCTGACGGGCCAATTCCAGCATCTTGTCTTCAATGGCTTTCAAGTCAGCCTCAACCAGATTCTTCTCGCCCAGGTCAATATCATAATAGAAACCGGTTTCGATTGCGGGACCGATACCGAATTTCACTCCGGGGTACAATTGTTCCAGAGCGGCTGCCATCAAGTGCGATGAAGAGTGCCAGAAAGTCTGTTTGGCTTCTGCATCTTCCCATTTATGCAACTTTACGGAAGCATCTTCCAGAATCGGACGCTCCAAATCATAAATCACTCCGTTAACGGTGGCCACGATGACATCAGAAGCCAACCGGGAAGAAATGCTTTGCGCAATTCCGTAAGGGGTAATCCCTTTTTCAAAGTTACGGACACTGCCGTCGGGGAATGTAATGTTAATCATATCTTGAAAAATTCTATTCCACAATAATATTTCAACTTGCAAAGGTAATAATATTGTCGTAATTTTGCACAAATTAAACGCGAAGAATATGAATAATCAAACGTGGTCTTCCGCCGGCAAACACGGACTCTATCTGGCCATTCCTGCCATAGCCGCCTACCTGTTGAGCAATTACCTGCAACTGCCCTCTGTGGTGAACATGTTCATCTGGATTGCAAAAATCTCGTTGTCCATGTACCTGCTTGTACGCTTGACACGCAACTATAGTGCTGACCTGCAGGATTTCCCTTATAAAAAGGCCTTTGGTTACGGCATCCGGATGTGCCTGTTCTCCACCATCATCTGCACAGCCTTCTACGCATTGGACCTCTTTGTCATTCGTCCGGACCTCCTTTCGGAAACCATCACCATGACCCTGGAGATGGCTCAGGAGCAGGGATTGTCCGTCCCGGGAATGGATTATGATGCTCTGATGAAAACCCTTCCCACCACCTTGATCGCAGTCTATTTCTGCTACCTGATGGTCTGCGGACTGATTTTCTCAGCCATTGCAGCCAGCAAAACAAAACACGAAGACACCCCGTTTGAGAACACCTTTACCGCTACAAACGAATAACCCCTGATCCGAACGATTATGGATTTGTCCATCGTCATTTCCTCCTACAATGAAGCAGAGTCCCTTCCGGAACTGATCCAATGGATCCACCGGTCCCTTCGGACATCGGACTACCTGCACGGCTGTTCCTACGAAATCATCCTGGTTGATGACGGCAGCACCGACGGTTCCTGGGAATGGATTCGCCAAGCGGCTGCCGCTGACACCACCCTTCACGCCATCCGCTTCCGCCGCAATTACGGCAAATCACCAGCCCTCCACTGCGGTTTTGAAGCAGCCACCGGAGACATTGTCATTACCATGGATGCAGACCTGCAAGACAGCCCGGAGGAAATTCCGGAATTGGTCCGCATGATCCGCGAAGAAGGCTATGACCTGGTATCCGGATGGAAGAAAAAGCGTTACGACAACGTATTGGCCAAAAACATTCCTTCCAAGATCTACAACTGGACTGCACGGAAAGTGACCGGCCTGCACCTTCACGATATGAATTGCGGACTCAAGGCCTACCGCAATGAAGTGATCAAGAACATTGAGGTTTATGGGGACATGCACCGCTATATCCCCTATCTGGCCAAAAATGCCGGATTCAGCAACATCACGGAAAAGCCCGTACAGCACCAGGCCCGCAAATATGGAAAGAGCAAATTCGGAATGAGCCGCTTTGTCAACGGATTCCTGGACTTGCTCACCATCTGGTTCCTGGCCGGTTTCGGAAAGAAACCGATGCACATTTTCGGCGTTTGCGGAACACTGTCCTTCCTGACCGGTTTTGTCATCACCTTGTGGATCATCATTGACAAAGTCATCTCTCAGGCCGGTGGGCTCAAGTTCCGTCCCGTTACGGACCAGCCGCTGTTCTACCTGGCTTTAGTTGCCCTGATCATCGGAACCATGCTCTTTCTGACCGGTTTCCTGGGGGAACTGATTTCCCGCAGCAATCCCAACCGCAACGACTACCAGATCCGGGAACGCATTTAAAGCGGCCAATCCGTCCTGAAAGACTGCTGGCCGCTTCCTTTTTTAGGTAAAAGTACACATCAGAACTCCTCAAAGATTTCAATGGACTCTTCTATCTCAAACTGATCTACCCAAATAAGTTTGTCCGTATCATAACCTCTCAATTGGAGACGGAACAGAATGCCATCCAAGGTTGCCTGATCCATAATCGGAGAACGGCTCAAGATCCAGAGGTAATTGTCGCTCTTGCTACCTACAACAGAATAACTGTAATCAGGAGCCAGCTCCAAGACCCAATAATCTGCGTAGAAATTCCAGAAAAACGACACCTCCAATTTTCCGGGCTGGTCCGGATCCGGACGACGGGCTTTGCCGATACTTTCGTGGAATTCCCCATCGAAATCATCTTCGTACCCGGTATTGATTACCTGCACCATCCCATTGTCCATCATGGTGTACAAAGTACGACATCCTACCAAGTTCCGTTCAAAGCGATGATCAAAGCGGGCGATCTCGTACCATTCACCCATGTAGCGATTCAAGTCCAACGAAGTCACCGTGGTCTTATCAATTTTCTGCTTGCGGTCAGGCGCACAGCCCAACACAGAAGAAGCCATCAATACAGCCATCAGGCTGCCTAAAATAAACCGTTTCATAACAAAAATTCAAAGCGTTTTCATATAAGCGCTTCACCAATCCTGCTCCGTGCAGAACGGCTGCGCCCAACCCTTCCACATCAAAAAACAAACCAATCTGTATGAAATCGGATAAAATAATCAGCCTCGGCCCAATTCATCAATGTTCCAGCACGAGCCGGAATCCATAATTGCTGCGTCTGGATGACGAGTAGTTGTACGCCCGGAAAGATACCCGGCAAAGCGTTGAGGAACTGCCCCATCCACCTCCGCGCAAGACATATTGCATCCCGGTTGCGGTTTCTTGATCACCCGTGGCATAGGGGGCATAATGATCCTGGCACCATTCCCACACATTACCGGACATGTCGTAAAGTCCCAACTCATTGGGGGATTTTCCGCCTACCGTATGGGTTTTCTTCTTGGCATTCTCTTCGTACCAGGCAATGTACTTTAATGTACTGTCTCCCGCATAGCGGTATCCTTTGCTGAGCTGGCCGCCACGTGCCGCATACTCCCATTCCGCTTCAGTGGGCAAACGGTAATTGTAACCGGTTTCTGCATTGAGTTTCCGGATAAAGGACTGGACCTCGTCCCAACTCACATTATCCACAGGACGGTTTTCCCCTTTGAAGGCACTGGGATTGGTACCCATGACGGCTTCCCACTGCGCTTGGGTAACTTCGAATTTTCCAATGGTAAAACTATTGACGGTCACCGGATGGGCCGGATGCTCATCGGCATACGCAACCCCCTGCTGCTCTGCTGTCGCCCCCATCATAAAGGTTCCCCCTTCCACATGTACCATATCCTTGAACAAGACTTCCAACGGATCCGCTCCCTGCACCGTACCCATGCGACTGACAATCCGGATACGGAAGACCTTTCCTTTCTGCAATTTGACCGGAATCGGACCCAACGGTTCATACCCCTTGCATTTAAAACTCAAGTTACGTGCCTGATAGGGCACCCAGAACCAGACCTCTCCCGTCTCCTGCTCTTCCCGGCCCATGATTCCAACCATCCCGGTTTCCAACTGCAAGGGATTGTTCCACTCGCCCAGCAACGTTACCTTGATCAGAGCACAAAGTTCATCATTCTGGTCCATTTTGGGAGAGGCCGCCCGCGCATCCATATCCAAAGCATCCAACATGACGTCGCCTTGCTGGATCATAGAATATTCCTGGGCACAAACAGGCACAACTGCCACCCATAACAGACACAATACAATAAGAGGAACCTGGAATGTTTTCATTTTTGCTTAACTTCAACTCCCAAATTTACAATTTCTGGCGGTATAAACAAAAAAAACGGACACATCTATGATGCATCCGTCATAACGTTGTTGCTGATTGCTTATTCTTCGCTAATTGCTCCAACAGGGCATGCTTCTGCGCAAGTTCCGCAAGAAGTACACAATTCGGGGTCAATTCTGTAGATGTCTCCTTCTGAGATAGCTCCTACGGGGCATTCACCTTGGCAAGTTCCGCAAGCAGCGCAATCTTCACTAATTTTGTAAGCCATTGTCGTAATGTTTAAGTGTTAATATCGATATCGGGGACAAAAGTAGTAAAAAGAAACTACCAAACAAGCAATATGCGCATCATTTTTGCTAAATTTGCTGCTAAAAGAAATCGATGAAAAGCGACATGAAGACATTTTCTCCCGTATCCAAGAAGTCAGGTCTATTGATTTTCTGCATCTTAGTAAGCCTTTTACTGGGACAGCAACCCGGCTTTGGACAAAACTCCTTTTCTGGAGTCATCGAATTCGACAAGACCGTCCATGATTTTGGAGATTTCCTGATCACCGCAGGCAAACAGACCTGCAGTTTCACCTTCAAGAACATCAGCAAAGACCCGATCGTCATCCACGACATCATCACCTCTTGCGGTTGTACCGACCCGCAGTGGCCCAGACAACCCATCCTGCCCGGTAAAGAAGGCCAGATTACCGTAACCTTCAACAACGACCTGGGCCCCTATCCTTTTGACAAGTCGCTGACCGTCTATGTTTCCAACATCAACAAACCGGTCATGCTACGGATCCGGGGCAATGTATTGGACAAACCCCGCAGCCTGGAAGATTTGTTTCCCATCCGGATAGGCTCCCTGGGATTCCGGGAGTTGCCGCTGGAAGCGGGCCAGATTGAACAAGGGGCAGGCCGCAGTGAAACGGTAGAAATCGCCAATCTCTCCAACCGCCCCCTACAGGTCTCGTTTGCAGACCTGACCCCGGGACTGACCCTGGAGGTCGATCCGCCGACCATCCCGGCCAAAGGAAAAGCCCAGCTGCGCTACACCATCAATACCGGAAAAACCAACGGGAAACTTTGGGGAAAGAATACCTTTACCGCCAACGTCCTGCTCAATGGACAAACACAAAATTCCCCGATCGGGATCAACGCCCTGATCAAAGAGAACTTTTCCGAATACACCAAAGATCAGCGTAAAAACGGTTCATTGCCCCAATTCCAAAACTCAACCGCCACGTTTGAGCGGATCAGGTCTACAGAGACCATTACCCTCTCATACACGTGCAAAAATGCCGGAAAAGCTCCGCTGACCATCTACAAGATCGATGCTAGCGCACCGGGACTGGAAATGGAGTATCCGAAACAAATAGCCCCTGGAGAAAGCGGCACCATCCGCGTCCGGGTCACGCCAGAAGCTCTGGCACAGCAAAAAGACGAAGAGGAAGCCCTTTACATCCTGACGGTCATCACCAACTCCCCCGTCCGGCCCTTGTCCTCCCTTTTCATCACCGGAATCATTGAATGAGACCGACAACAACCCGTTTACAAAACAAGTAAAAATCGATAAAGCAAGACATGATGCAACACCAAGGTGATTTTTTCGATGAATACGACAACAAGGACACAGCCCTTGTCGTCAATGATGGAGTGGAACAACCCCCGGTTGTGAACCCTTATCTGAAACGTTTTTTCAAAAAGAAGCCGGCACCTCTATCGGTAGAAGAATACATGCAAGGTATTACTTCCGGCAACCGGACCATTCTCAGCCAAGCCATTACCCTCGTGGAAAGTTCCCTGCCGGAACACCGGGAACTGGCCCGCAAGATCATCCAGCAATGCCAAGCCCTCTCCCATAATGCCCGCACGATCCGTATCGGAATCACCGGGGTGCCGGGTGCAGGCAAAAGTACCTTCATCGAATCATTTGGGGGCATCGTCACCCAAGACGGGCACAAATTGGCAGTACTGGCCATTGACCCAAGTTCAGAAAAGAGCAAAGGCAGTATCTTGGGTGATAAGACCCGGATGGAAACCCTGACCAACAATCCGGACGTCTTCATCCGCCCCAGCCCCAGTGCCGGATCCCTGGGTGGGGTAGCCCGAAAAACCCGTGAAAGCGTATTGCTCTGCGAAGCCGCCGGCTTTGACGTCATTTTTATAGAAACCGTCGGAGTCGGCCAGTCCGAAACAGCCGTTCACTCCATGAGCGACTTCTTCCTGCTGCTGATGCTCTCCGGCGCCGGAGATGACCTGCAAGGCATCAAACGCGGGATCATGGAAATGTCCGACCTGATTGCCATTACCAAAGCGGACGGCACCAATGTCGACAAAGCCAACATGGCCCGCGCCCTCTATGCCAATGCACTCCACCTCTTCCCGCCGACCGAATCCACCTGGGTTCCGACTGCCATGGTTTCCTCTGCCGTCACCAAAATCGGTTTGAACGAAATCTGGGCAAAAATCAAAGAATACTTTGACCTGGTACAAGGCAATGGCTATTACGAGAAAAAGCGTCGCGAACAGGCACGCTTCTGGATGTACGAAAGCATCAACGAATCACTCAAAGAAATGTTCTACGAAAACGAGGCCATTGAGAAACTCCTCCCCGACTACGAAGATCAGGTGCTTCAAGGCAACCTGGAATCCTTCACTGCCGCAGGAGAATTGCTGGACTTGTACAAAAGAAAACAATAACACACTTACCCTATGTGGCATCTTCTTACTGATGTACTCAGGAACAGCATCCTGATCACCTGCCTGGTTGTCATCATGATGATGGGCATAGAATACATCAATGTCGGATCAGGAGGCCGATGGTTTTCCAGGCTGGAAGGCTCCAAGCCCAAGCAGGTTCTTTTGGGGGCCTTGCTGGGCCTGATACCCGGATGTATCGGCGGATTTGCCGCGGTTTCTCTCTACGCACACCGTCTTCTTTCGTTTGGTGCCCTGATCGCAATGATGATCTGCTCTTCCGGAGACGAAGCCTTCGTCATGCTGGCCATGATACCTGAGCAGGCTCTGCTGCTCTTCCTGCTGCTGCTGGTCATCGGTGTCCTGTCAGGACTCGTCGTGGACAGATTGTTCAAAAAACCACTGCCCATTGTCGGCTGTGACCAACCGTTTGAGATTCACCAGCACGATCACGAGCAAAAGACCTTGTTCTCTCTGTGGAAATGGGACTCTTACCGCAAACTCCGCCATGCCAGCCTCAAGAAAGTCATTACCCTCTGCGGAATCTCTGCCTTCATCATTGCCATGTTTGCAGGCCTGCTGGAACACGACCACAGCAGCCACGTCACGGTTCCCCTCTCTGAAACAGCTCACGAGGCCACTCACCTCTGCGAAGATCCTCATGATCATCACCACCATAATCAGCATGAGCATCACCACTATCATCAGCATGAGCATCACCATCATCCGGCAGAAGCGGACCTGCATGCTCACGAATTGGACATCTTCAGTGAGCGTTGGCTCAACATCGCCTTTGCGGTACTGTCATTGGGGGTACTGCTCCTGACCATGACGGCCAGCGAACATTTCGTACAGGAACACATCTGGAATCACGTGGGCCGCAAACATTTTCTGCCCATCTTCCTATGGACATTCGGCGCGTTGGCCCTCATTCATCTCGGGCTCCAACATGTTGATATTGCCCATTGGATCCAGGACAATACCCTGCTGATGATTGTGTTGGCGGCTCTGATCGGTATCATCCCGGAATCGGGCCCGCACATGATTTTCATCACCCTCTATGCCAGCGGACTCGCCCCTATGTCGGTACTGCTGACCAGTTCCATTGCGCAAGACGGGCATACTACATTACCGCTTTTGGCCCAAAGCAAACGTAGTTTCCTTCGGGCCAAAATCATCAATGTCGGTATAGCTTTATTGATAGGGATCATCCTATGGGCTTTTAGCCTATAGGATTATTCCCCATTCATAGAAATCAGAAACTCTTCGTTGTCCCGCGTCTTGTCCATGCGTCCCTTCAGGAAGTCCATGGCTTCTACGCAAGTCATGTCGGCCAAGTAATTCCGCAAAATCCAAAGACGGTTGAGCGTATCCTTATCCAGCAGCAAATCATCCCGACGAGTACTGCTCAAGGTGACATCTACTGCCGGGAAAATGCGTTTGTTCGACAATTTGCGATCCAACTGCAACTCCATGTTACCGGTACCTTTGAATTCTTCAAAGATCACTTCGTCCATTTTTGATCCGGTTTCAGTCAGGGCGGTAGCCAAAATGGTCAAGGAGCCGCCGTTTTCAATGTTCCGTGCCGCACCGAAGAAACGTTTGGGCTTGTGCAGGGCATTGGCATCCACCCCACCGGAAAGCACTTTACCGGAAGCCGGCTGAACTGTATTGAAGGCCCGCGCCAGACGAGTAATGGAATCCAGGAAAATCACAACATCATGACCGCATTCCACCAGTCGTTTGGCTTTCTCCAGGACGATGCTCGCTACTTTCACGTGTTTTTCGGCCGGTTCATCAAAGGTGGAGGCCACCACTTCCGCTTTTACTGAACGTGCCATATCCGTCACTTCTTCCGGACGTTCATCGATCAGCAACACAATCATATAGACTTCCGGATGATTGTCTGCAATCGCGTTGGCAATGGCTTTCAACAACATGGTCTTACCGGTCTTGGGCTGTGCCACAATCAGACCCCGCTGACCTTTACCAATCGGAGTAAACAGGTCAACGATACGGGTAGACAGGTTATTATGACCATTGGAAGTAATGTTGAATTTTTCTTCCGGGAAAAGAGGCGTCAAGTAATCAAACGGAATACGGTCCCGGATGAATTCCGGTGAACGACCGTTGATGGTCTTGATTTTTACCAGCGGGAAGTATTTATCCCCTTCTTTCGGAGGGCGGATTTCCCCAAATACCGTGTCTCCCGTCTTGAGGGCATACATCTTGATCTGGTTTTGGGAAACATAAATATCGTCCGGGGAGTTAAGGTAGTTGTAGTCGGATGAACGCAGGAAGCCATAGCCGTCAGGCATGATTTCCAACACACCGGAAGCTTCAATGACAGTATCAAATTCTATCCGGCTATATTTTTCTGCAGCAGATTCTTTTTCAGCAGCCACCCCTTTTTCTTTATGGGCCTCTGCCTTTTCTTTCTGTGCCTCCGTCAGTTCTTTCTGAGTCTGCTTTTTGTGCGGCTCGCTATCGACCGTTTCTGCTTTTTCGGGAATTGCTTCCTCAGCCGGAGCCTGCGCTTGAGCCTGCTGATCGGGCATTTCAGATTTCTTGCGACGTCCACGTTTCTTGGGGGCAGGGTTTGCCGGTTCTGCTGACGCTTTTTCAGCTTGTGCCGAGACAGGAGAATTTTCTGCGGGAGCTGCTTCAGCTACGGACGTCTTCGGGAGCTTTTCAGTAGCGGTCAGCTGCTGGCTCTCCTCTTGACGAACCTTGGGCGGACGTCCACGACGTTTTTTATTTTTATCAACAGGTAATGCGGCAGGTTGTTCATTACCGGTTTTCTCCGTTGTCGCTTGTTGTTCTTTCTTCACACTCGGTAATTTTTCCGAAAGAGGCTCGGGTTTGGCCGTGGCAACTTCTCCTGTCGAAAAGACAGAGACAGGTGATCCGTCCCGCTGGATGCGGTTTCTGCGTCGAGGGGTAGGACGGTTGGTTCCTTGGATAGCTTGTTCATCCAAAATCTGATAAATCAAGTCTTCACGAGACATGGAATCTGCTTTTTTGATGTTCAGATCACGGGCGATCAATACCAATTCCTCTTGTGTCTTGCTGTTTAATTGAATAATATCGTACATTCCTGTGAATGTTAAAAATAGAAAAGTATAGAAATTCAAATTGGAGAGAAGCGGATCCGCCTCTCTCCGACAAAGGTACAGAACTTTCTGAAAAGTTCAAATATTTTTGTTTTTACTTTACTGCAATTACATCTGCTTCTGCCAACGCTCCTTTCGGAAGAGCAGCCACGGCATAGGCAACGCGTGCAGGGAAAGGCTCACAGTAGTATTTTGAATACACTTCATTCAATACACCGAAGTCTTTCATATCGGTCAGATAGACCGTGGTTTTTACAACATTGGAAAAATCATATCCCGCTTCACGGAGAATGTGTCCGATGTTTTGGAAAATTTGTTCCAATTGTTCACGCACACCACCTTCCGGAAATTCGCCGGTACGGGCATCAATCGGAAGTTGTCCGGAAACATACAAAGTACCATTGGCCTCGATGGCTTGGCTGTACGGTCCAACAGCTGCAGGAGCCAATGGACTTGCAATTACACGTTTACTCATATCAATAAATTTATCATTGGGTTAAAAATTATCTCGGTAGGATGCATTTTTCTTGTATTGCAACAAGTCTGCCAAAGCGGAGGCCTTGGCGTTGATCCGGAAACTCCAGCTCTTCCACTGTCCGGTCGGTACCCATGAGAACGAAATCTGAAAACAGTGAAGATCATAAGTGGCACTCAACTGAGAGGTGGACAGACGCATCTTGATCACATCAAAGTTGGCATTGGCCGATATGTTCAAGTCCTTGGTCAAGCGCACCTGTCCGGAAAGGTTCATGGTCATGGTATGGGTATTCTTCTCTATCAGCTGTTCGTTGGAAAACTGATAGGAACGGGCAAATGAATACGAAGCGGACATGTTCAACGACCAAGGTACATTAGGATTCATATAATAGAGCCATCCCCCAGGAATGTATTCTCCCGTCACAGGGTGATAATAGACCCGATAATACTGCTGATTGCCGCTGGCTCCACGGCCCCCACCGCCACCACGGTTATTTCCTCCACGGCCACCGGGAGGGGTATTACCCGGACCGGTCCCCTGACTGTCTGATCCGTCATTACCCAACATTCGGCCTTCACCTGAAATGTTGTAGGAGACAGAGGCACTCGCACGGGTCAGGCGGACCAGTTGCCGGAAACCGTTTCTGATCACGCTGAATTCATCAATCCGTTGACCCCGTTCGTTGATGGCATAGGGATCGAAATTCATGTTCCCGCTCACGTTTACCTTATTGAACAAGGTGGTATTCATTGTCAAACCGATGTTCTGCATCTTCAGGGAGTCTGCCAGGAAATTGTAACCGGACCGCAAGCTCAACTGGTCAATCAACTTGATCTTCTTGGTTCCCACTCCCGTCGTATCCTTTTCATCCACCAACTTGGCTTCCAAGTTGTTTCCGATCTCAAACGAAAGGCTGGCCGTTTTCCCTTTGGACGGGGGATTGTACACTCCACCGGAATACTTGTTGTACTCGACGGTTTTCAACTCGCCCTTCTGGTCCAGGTAAGAATAAGAGGTGTATCCGTTGCCAGGAGTACCCATTTCCGGTTTATAACTGAAGGAAACCGAAGGTGTGATCATGTGGCGGATGGCCTGCACCTTGCGCCCGGGTTTGAAGTTGAACATCCCGTATATCCGCGTACTCATGGAGAGTCCGGCTGAAAAGTCCTGCGAAATACCAAAGGAACTGAACGCATCCGTATAGAGCGTTTCCACACGGTTGGTCTCCTCGTTGTACTGGCGGTAATTTTCCTGGAAGTACCAGTTCATCCCATAATTGACCGAAGGCGAAAAATTCAAATACTTCAACACCGAGAACGAAGGCAGGGCGATGCTGAATTTATGCGTCATCCCGTTCTTCATCTTGGACCAGAAATCAGGGTCATGAATCTCGCTGGCCTTGAAGTTGATTTTATTCTGGAACGTGGTATTATAGGTCAACGCTATCTGTTCATACAGTTTTTCACTTATCAGTTCTCTCACCATAGAAGCACACTCTAAAAGAGCCTCTATATCTTCAAAATCCT
>CALCYB010000160.1 GCA_937906485.1 uncultured Rikenellaceae bacterium | reverse complement strand
CCTGCTACGACCCCAATCAGGACAACCAACTGGCTCTGGCCAGCTGCAAGGAAGTCATCCACTACCCCTCCAGCCGGCAGCATCCCAAAAGAGTGGTACTGGCCGACTATGGCGTCAAACACAACATCATCCGTCACCTGCTCAACCGCGGTGTGGAACTGATCCGTGTGCCTTGGGACTATGACTACAACCAACTTGAATACGACGGTCTGTTCCTGTCCAACGGTCCCGGCAACCCGGCCTACTGCGATGATGCGGTAAGACACATCCGCCGTGCCATGGAACTGAACAAACCCATCTTCGGCATCTGCATGGGCAACCAGTTGTTGGCCCGTGCTGCCGGTGCACAGACCTATAAACTCAAATACGGACACCGCAGCCACAACCAGCCGGTCCGTCTGGTAGGGACCAACAAATGTTTCATCACCTCCCAAAACCACGGTTTCGCAATCGACGAATCGACCTTGGGCCATGACTGGGATCCGCTGTTTGTCAACATGAACGACGGCACCAACGAAGGTATCCGTCACAAGAGTGGCCGTTTCTACTCTGCACAATTCCACCCGGAAGCTGCCAGCGGTCCTACCGATACAGAATTTTTGTTTGATGATTTCCTTAATTTATTATAAGTTGTCATGTTGGATCTGAAGTTTAAGAAAGTCCTGCTCCTGGGTTCTGGAGCATTGAAAATTGGAGAAGCAGGAGAATTTGACTACTCCGGTTCGCAAGCCCTCAAAGCCATGCGCGAAGAAGGCATCTATACCGTTCTGATCAATCCCAACATCGCAACGGTACAAACCTCCGAAGGTGTTGCAGACAAGATCTACTTTCTGCCGGTGACCCCTCATTTTGTAGAAGAGGTCATCAAGAAAGAACGTCCTGACGGCATCCTGCTGGCCTTTGGCGGTCAGACGGCACTCAACTGCGGGGTCAGCCTCTATCGTGCCGGCATTCTGGACAAATACAATGTACGCGTACTCGGTACTCCGGTGCAAGCCATCATCGATACCGAAGACCGCGAACTCTTTGTCCGCAAACTCGATGAAATCAATGTCAAAACCATCAAGAGTGTTGCTGTTGAAAGCCTGGAAGACGCCTTGAAGGCAGCCAATGAATTGGGCTATCCGGTCATTCTGCGTGCCGCCTATGCACTCGGTGGTCTGGGCAGCGGTTTCTGCAACGATGATGCGGAACTGACCGCCCTCGCTGAAAAATCCTTCTCCTACTCGCCCCAAGTGCTGGTTGAAAAATCCCTCAAGGGCTGGAAGGAGATTGAATACGAAGTGGTACGGGATGCTTACGACAACTGCATCACCGTCTGCAACATGGAAAACTTCGACCCGCTGGGTATCCACACCGGTGAAAGTATCGTGGTTTCCCCTTCACAAACCTTGACCAATGCGGAATTCCACATGCTGCGCGAGTTGGCGATCCGCATTGTCCGTCACATCGGCATTGTCGGAGAATGCAACGTGCAATATGCCTTCGACCCTGAATCCGATGACTACCGCGTCATCGAGGTCAATGCCCGTCTGAGCCGTTCTTCGGCACTGGCCTCCAAAGCCACCGGTTATCCCCTGGCTTTTGTGGCGGCCAAACTGGGATTGGGCTACGGATTGTTTGAACTGAAGAATTCGGTCACCAAGACCACACCGGCTTATTTCGAACCGGCCCTGGACTATGTGGTTTGTAAGATTCCCCGTTGGGACTTGACCAAGTTCCAAGGCGTTTCCCGCGAAATCGGCAGCAGCATGAAGAGCGTGGGTGAAGTGATGGCCATCGGCCGTACCTTTGAAGAAGCCCTGCAGAAAGGGCTGCGGATGATCGGACAAGGCGCACACGGCTTTACCGCCAACAAAGAAATTGTTGTGCCGGATATCGACAAAGCCCTCCGCGAACCTACCGACAAACGGATCTTTGTGATCTCCAAGGCTTTCCAAAAAGGATACACCGTTGACCAAATCCACGAACTGACCCGGATCGACCGCTGGTTCCTGGAAAAACTCTACAACATCATCCGCACAGCCAACGAGCTGAACCAACTCTCGGACCTGTCCGAGTTGGAACCGGAGTTGCTCCGTCGCGCAAAATCCCAAGGTTTCTCCGACTTCCAGATCGGACGCCACATCTTCAAGGATACCATTGACACCGAAGAATACGCCAAATTGGTACGCACCTGCCGGAAGTCCCTGGGGATTGTTCCGGTCGTAAAACAGATCGATACCCTCGCTGCAGAATTCCCTGCACAAACCAATTACCTCTATCTGACCTACAACGGTACTACATCCGATGTCCAATACACCGGTGACCGCCGTTCTGTCATTGTCCTGGGTTCCGGTGCCTACCGCATCGGCAGCTCCGTAGAATTTGACTGGTGCAGCGTAAACGCCCTGCAGACCATCAAGGAACGCGGCTGGCGCGGGGTCATGATCAACTACAATCCCGAAACCGTCTCCACCGACTACGACATCTGTGACCGGCTCTATTTTGATGAACTGACCTACGAACGGGTACTGGACATCTACGATCTGGAACAACCCCACGGCATGATCGTTTCCGTAGGTGGACAGATTCCCAACAACCTTGCCATCCGTCTGGACGAGGCCGGTGTTCCCTTGCTGGGTACCGCAGCCCGTTACATTGACAACGCAGAAGACCGTCATAAATTCTCCTCCATGCTGGACCGTCTCGGTGTAGACCAACCCCGCTGGAAGGAACTTTCCTCTTTGGAAGATGTCAATGAATTTGTTCACCAGGTAGGTTATCCGGTACTGGTCCGTCCCTCTTACGTGCTCTCCGGCGCAGCCATGAACGTCTGCTCCAACGACAACGAACTGTATGAATTCTTGAACCTCGCCGCCAATGTTTCCAAGAAACACCCCGTAGTGGTCAGCGAATTCATTCAGAATGCAAAAGAAATCGAATTGGATGCAGTGGCGGACCGTGGTGAAATCATCGCCTACGCCATCTCGGAACACATCGAATTTGCAGGCGTCCACTCCGGAGATGCAACCATCCAGTTCCCGCCTCAAAAACTGTATGTGGAAACGGCACGGCGCATCAAGAAGATTGCCCGCAAGATTGCAGGAGAACTCCAGATCTCCGGTCCGTTCAACATCCAGTTCCTGGCAAAAGAAAACGATATCAAGGTCATCGAATGCAACTTACGGGCATCCCGCAGTTTCCCGTTTGTATCCAAGGTACTGAAGATCAACTTCATTTCCCTGGCGACCCGCATCATGCTCGGCGAACGCATCAACCCGCCGCACAAGAGTGCATTCGACCTGGATTATGTCGGTGTCAAGGCTTCACAATTCTCCTTCTCCCGTCTCCAGAAAGCAGACCCGATATTGGGCGTGGACATGGCCTCCACCGGTGAAGTCGGCTGCATCGGTGACGACTCCAACGAAGCGATACTCAAGGCCATGCTGTCTGTCGGCTACAGTGTCCCTGAAAAGAACATCCTGATCTCTTCGGGTGACAGCAAGAAAAAAGCCGAACTGCTTGGAGCCTGCAAACTGTTGGCAGACAAGGGGTATCAGTTGTATGCAACCGGTGGTTCCCACCAATACCTCATCGATAATGGTATCCCTGCAACTCGCGTGTACTGGCCTACTGAAGCGGAACAATACCCGCAAGCCCTACAGATGATCCACGACAAACAGATTCACCTTGTCATCAACATTCCCAAGAACTTGACACAAGTGGAACTGGAAAACGGTTACAAGATCCGCCGGGCAGCCGTGGATTTCAACATTCCATTAGTAACCAACACCCGCCTTGCTTCCGCCTTCATTACGGCATTCTGTAACTTGCCGGTGGAAGAGATGGAAATCAAGAGTTGGGACGAATACACTTCTTAATCTTGCCTATGGGTAAATTATTCGAAGAACTGGCAAAAGACTACCGGATACAGGAGGGCCTGAAGGCCTGCATCAATTGCGGGACCTGTACGGCCATCTGTCCGGCGGCCGAATTTTACCAATACAACCCCAAAAACATCGTAAACCTGGTCCAAACCCGGAACGATGCCGTTATCGAACAACTTCTCCGCAGTGAAACCATCTGGTACTGCGGAGAATGTATGTCTTGTGTCACCCGATGTCCGCGCAAGAACATGCCCGGGTTGATCATCATGGCCCTGCGTAGCCTTTCCATGCGTCTGGGATACTTTGTCGAATCCGAAAAAGGCCGCCAACAATATGCTGTGGTCAAATCACTCACCAGCAACATCCTCAATTACGGTTATTGCATCTACCCCAAAACATTCACTTACGCCGCACATCCGGAATTCGGAACCGTCGGAGAATGGTTGCTGAACAACCTGGATGATGTGCATAAACGGGTAGGATCCAACTACGACGGCGAGGGACCGGGTATCTTGAGGAGGATTCCCCAAGCGGATCTGGACGAACTCAAACAGATCTTTGACGTGACAGGAGCCACAGAACAGATTGAAGCCGTCAACCGTTTCTCCATGGCCAAAGCCCGGGAAATGGGACTCACTGAGGAGGAGTATTTCAACAAGGTCTTTACCACCAACGAAGGAGACCACCTTAACAACTAAGCTTATGATTTACGAAGGTAAACAGAAAATATGGTCCGACTACCAAAAGGAGATTCCGGATGACCACTATTTCTATGTACGCAGCTGCATCCGTCAAAATTTCTTTCCCGGAGCAGAAAAGGCCTTTTTGGAAATCGTCAACAACCGCTTGGGCAAGGATTTCTTCGAAACCGAACACCATACCACTTGCGGAGGGATTGCCTACCATTGTGATGCCATTCCCCAAGAAACCCTGATGACCATCGTCGCTCGTCAGTTTGCACTGATGACGGAATATGGCTACGAAAACTATGCAGCTTCCTGCATCACTTCTTTCGGCATCTACACCGAAGTGCTGGAAACCTGGCACGAATTTCCCGAACTGGAAGCCAAGATCCGGGAGATGCTGTGGAAAGCCACAAAACGGGAATTCAACAAGCCCAAGTACCTGGCTCATGCCAGCGACATCATCTACAAATTCCGCAACCTGATTTCAGCCAAGGCCCAGCACAAACTCATCAATGTCCATACAGGCAGGCCTTTGCGTGTGGTGGAACATGTGGGCTGCCACTATGCGAAAATGTTCCCCTCCAAAGGCGTAGGCGGAGCAGAGTACCCGTATGTACTGGCGGGTATGGTCGAAGCCTGGGGAGGCGAGATTGTGGATTATCCGGAACGCCGGCACTGCTGCGGCTTTGGCTTCCGCCAATACGTCGTACAAGCCAACCGGGGCTATTCCCTCTCCAATACCCACAAGAAATTCGAATCCATGGAACCCTACAAACCGGATATGATCATCACCAACTGTCCGGGTTGTCCGTACTTTATGGACCGTTGGCAATACGTCATTGCAGAAACCACCGGCAAGACCTATGGAGAAGACGGATATGGCATTCCGGTATTCACCTACGAAGAAGTTGCCGGGCTGGTATTGGGCTACGATCCGTGGGATCTGGGACTCCAGCTCCACCAGACGGCCGTAGAACCCCTGTTGGATAAAATGGGCATTCCCTACGATCCCAAGAAAAAATACCTGGGCATCAATGAAAAGGAACTCAAACGTCCTCAAATGCCCCAAATACTCAAATGTTGCTAAAACCTGACCATGCAAAAGAATATCGTCATATTAGGAGGTGGCCCTGCGGGTATGGTAGCGGCCTCACACCTCCAGAAGCGGGGATACAACACTTTTCTGATTGAAAAGTCCAACCAGCTTGGAGGACATCTTGCCCAATGGGACCGTCTGTTTCCGGAAGGAATACCGGCCCATAGGGTGCTGGAAGAAATGAAAGCCGCTCTAGGATCAACCAAGGTCTTTCTGAATACGGAGATCCGGTCGGTCAACCGCTTGAAGGACCACGTCAACATCTTCCTGCAAAACGGGATCTCCGTCCTGGCCGATGCCCTGCTCATTACCACCGGTTTCGACCTCTTCCCGGCACAGAAAAAAGAAGAATACGGCTACGGTATCTACAACCAGGTCATCACCAATGCTGAACTGGAAGAACGCTTCCGCCTGGGAGCAGAAGGATTTCCGACTGCCCCCCAAAGCGTTGGCTTTGTCCATTGTGTCGGTTCACGTGATGTGAAAGCCGGCAACCTCCAGTGCTCCAAAGTCTGCTGCGCGACAGCCGTCAAACAGGCCTCTGAGGTGAAGGCCATGTTTCCCGACGCGAATGTATATTGTTTCTACATGGACCTGCGGATGTTCGGCCGCCAATACGAAGACCTGTACCTGAATGCCCAGAAAGAGCATGGCGTACAATTCATCCGGGGCCGCGTTTCTGAAGTCTCCGAAAACATCAACGGCCAGGTGGTCATCAAGGCCGAAGATACCCTGTCGGGCAAACCGATCAAGGTCACCCTGGACCTGCTGGTACTCATGTGTGGCATGAGTCCCTCACAAGATACCCACCAGATGGCCCACATGCTGTCCCTGCCCCTGGGTGAAGACGGTTTCTACCGGAGCAAAGAACTCTTTATGAACAACCACCGTGCTGCCCAAGAAGGCATCTTCTATGCCGGTGCCTGCCTGGGTCCCAAAACCCTGCCGGAGACCATAGCAGAAGCCCGTGCAGCCGCTCTGGCCATTGAAGAATACTTAGAAAAGGAGGACTAAACCATGAAGACCAATTTCTTCGGATACGGTCTGACGCCCAGTTCGACTTTGGACATTTCCCGCCTGGATCTCAAGCGTTTCCATGCATTGTGTGAACAAGAACCGGATGCACGCAAATGCATGGCCTGCGGCTCTTGTGCAGCCAGCTGCACCGCCGGACGATACACCAGTTTGAACCTGCGCCGCATCCTGCTGTACCTGCAGCGGGGTCGTGAGAAGGAGGCCCTCTCCCAAATCCGCCACTGCATGCTCTGTGGAAAATGTTACCTGGTATGCCCCCGTGGCATCAATACCCGACACCTCATCCTGGCCATCGGCCGCATCTATAAGGAGGACCAAGCATGATGCGTGAACGTTTTCTGAGCGGCTACAACGACTTTGTATTGCCCTTCATGATCGGGATGGTGTTCATCCTCTCCTATGTCATGGTCGGGATCATCCGTGTCATCCTGCAACTCACGCCCGAGGACCGCAAAAAACTGGCGCTTTCCCTGCTCAATCCCAAAACCCTGTGGAAAGATTTCCGGGACATTATCTGCGACTGTCTCTTGCACGTAAAGATCTTCAAACGCAATCCCCGCCTGGGCTACATGCACGCCAGCATTGCCTTTGGCTGGTTCATGATCATCGTCATCGGCCATATTGAAGTCATCCTCTTTACCCCGGAGCGGCTCCATCAGCTCTACTACCCCATCTTCTTCCGATTCTTTGTCGCTGAAGCCGGGGACGCGACCCTGCGGGGCTCCCTGTTGTTCTTTCTGATGGACTTGTTCCTGTTGATGATCCTGAGCGGTATTGCCATGGCCATGTTCAAGCGCATCCGTTCGCTCTGGCTCGGCATGAGAAGAACGACCAAACCCTCCTTGACGGACCTGATTGCCATGTACGCCTTGTGGGCCATCTTCCCGCTCCGCCTGCTGGCCGAAGGATTCACCGCCCATATCAGCGGCGGTTCGTTCCTGACCAAATCCGTCAATTTCTTCTTCGGCGGATTTTTCAGCAACCCCGATCACCTGCTGCCCATCTGGTGGGCCTACTCGATTGCGCTGGGCTTATTTTTAATCATGCTGCCCTTCTCCCGGTACATGCACATTCCCACCGAAATGTTTCTGGTAGTGCTGCGCAATGCCGGAGTCCGCATCACCCATCCGACCAAAGGCTATTCCACTGCGCAGATCTATTCCTGCTCCAGCTGCGGGATGTGTCTGGATGCCTGCCCGATGACCACACAGAAAAAGAACCTGCCCTTTACCAGTGTCTATTTTGTGCGTTTCCTTCGTCGCCGAAACAGCCGTAAGAGCCAGGCCATTGCAGAAAAATGCCTGATGTGCGGCAAATGCGAAGCCATCTGTCCGGTCGGCGTACAATCCTGTACCTTGAAGGTCGCTGACCGTTCCAAAATCGCCTACCAGTATCAGCATCAATACGATTATCTGCCACCGGTTCCTGCTGCACCTGCTACCGCTGCTGCACCAACTCCTGCTGCAGCGGCAACACCCGGACAAGAAAAAGTCCTCTACTATCAGGGCTGCATGACCCAACTCACCCCGGCCATCGCCCGCGCCATGGAGAAAGTACTGAAAACGGCAGGCGTTGACTATGAATTTCTGGACCGCGAAGGCGGTATCTGCTGTGGACGTCCCCTGGAAGTGTCCGGAAAACTGGAAGAGGCCAAGGAACTGATGAGCCGCAACCGAGAAGCCATCCTCAGCAGCGGCGCCACAACCCTGCTGCTGACCTGCCCGATCTGCTACCGCGTATTCCGCGAATACTACGACCTGCCCGGCATCCGCATCGTCCACCATACCACCTACTTGAAAGAACTCTTGGAACAAGGGCGCATCAAGGTCAATCCAAGCATCGAGAAACTGGTTTACCACGACCCGTGCGAATTGGGACGCGGCTGTGGCGAATACCAGGCTCCGCGCTATGTCCTGGCCCAAGTCGGACAACCGGTACCGGCCAAAGACGAAGGAGAACTGTCCATCTGCTGTGGTGGCAGTGTCGGCAGTCTGACCCTGTCTTATGAAGATCGGGGCCACATCACCCAATCCGCCCTGGAAAGCCTCACCGTCAACCATCCTGACAAACTCGTGACCGCTTGTCCCCTTTGTCTGAAAACCTTCTCCAGCCACTCCGGACCACTGCCTGTCCAAGATTTGGTACAACTGGTCGCCGAACAGCTGGAACAAACTGAACAATAACCTAACCCATTAACCCTTACTAAATCTATCCACCATGAATCGAACCATCAATCCGACCCGATACATCCTGCAGAATGTAGCCAATGGCCGTACATTTGAAGATCAAGGATGGTCGCTGGCCGATTCTGAATACTCCGGTGCGGCTCTTGTACGTTGCCAATACGAGAAGAAACAGATTGAGGTAAAAGATGCCGAATACGGCCTCTACCGCTTTGCAGACTGGTTACCCGTTCGCCGGATGCTGGAAGGCTCCTGCGCACCCGTAACCTACAAAAGTACCGGACTTGCTGCTGCTCTTGGCCTTGAAAACCTGTACATTACTTTCTCCGGTTACTGGCCGGAAAAAGGAGCCAGAATGCGGACCTGCTCGTTCAAGGAAACCGAAGCCTACTCAGTATGTGCCCGTCTGCCCGAAAAGATGGACCGGGTGCTGGTCATTGCCTCAGCCGGCAACACCGCCCGGGCCTTCTCCCAAGTATGCTCTGAAAACAAGATTCCGCTGCTGGTCTGCATCCCGGAAGACAACCTGGATGCCCTGTGGTTCAGCCAGCCGCTGGACCCCTGTGTCAAAATCATCTGTACCCCTTCCGGAACCGACTATTTTGATGCCATCCAACTCTCCAACATCGTCTGCCGCAGTCCTCGCTTTTTGGAAGAAGGTGGCGCCAAGAACGTTGCCCGTCGGGACGGTATGGGAACCACCGTGCTTTCGGCCACTGCCCATATCGGACGCATTCCGGATGCCTACTTCCAAGCCGTCGGCAGTGGTACCGGAACCATCGCTGCCTGGGAAGCCAACCTCCGTCTGATTGAAGACGGCCGCTTCGGCAACCACAAAATGAAACTTTTTGCCGTACAGAATGTACCTTTCCTGCCCATGCACGATGCATGGAAAGCCGACAGCCGTGCCCTGCTGCCCATGGACGAAAACGAATTCCGGACCCTCGCCCTGCAGATTGACGCCAAAGTACTCTCCAACCGCAAACCGCCCTATTCGTTGGCCGGAGGTCTGTACGACGCCCTTAAAGATGCCGGTGGAGATATGGAAGCTGCCACCAACGAACGCATCGCCCAAATGCGTGAACTCTTCCTCCAAAGCGAAGGCATTGATATCCATCCGGCACCGGCAGCCGCCCTGGCCGGCCTGTGTGATGCCGTCAAAGCCGGAAAAGTCCAACGCAACGACGTGCTGATGCTCAACATCACCGGTGGTGGTGAAGAACGCCTCAAATCGGAAATTCAGACCGTTCAAGCCCGTCCTGATGCCATTTTCTCACTGGACGTCCCTGCCGAAACGATCATTTCCCAAGTTGAATCCCTTTTCCGTTAACCAATATAACCTTTAACTTTTGTATCCCTAACCTACTATGAAAGTAAGATTGAAGTATCCTTTCAAACCGAAACTGTTTGAACTCTTTGAGAAAGGCAAGTACACCAAGGACATGTTCCGGTCTGACCTGATTGCCGGTATCATTGTCGGTATCATCGCCCTGCCGTTGGCCATCGCCTTCGGTATTTCCTCCGGGGTTACCCCGCAACAAGGGCTGATTACCGCCATTGTCGCCGGTTTCTTGATGTCTTTCTTCGGAGGCTCCCACTTTTTGATCGGAGGTCCTACCGGAGCCTTCATCGTCATTGTGTACGGCATTGTTTCACAATACGGGCCCAACGGACTGATCATCGCCACCTTGATGGCCGGGATCATCCTGGTGCTGATGGGGGTGTTCAAATTGGGGAATGTCATCAAATTTATCCCCTATCCCATCGTAGTCGGCTTTACCTCCGGGATTGCCGTGGTCATTTTCTCCACCCAGATCAAAGACTTCTTCGGTCTGGAGATTGCCAATGTACCCTCCGGATTCATTCCCCAATGGAGCTGCTACCTCCAACACCTGCACACCATCAACTGGGCTGAAACTGCCCTGGCCTTCCTCTGCCTGATGATCATCATCTTCTGGCCGCGCGTCACCCGCAAGATCCCCGGATCCCTGATCGCCATTTTCTTCGGGATTGCCGCAACCATCGCTTCCCAGTACATTGATGGACTGGAATTTGCCACCATCGGATCCAAATTCCCCGAACTGGCAGGAGGCATGGCCTTGCCCAAACCGCAGATGCCGGCCCTGAACTGGAACGACATCACCTCGCTTGTTTCTCCGGCATTTACCATCGCTATTCTCTGTGCCATTGAGTCGCTGTTGGCCGCCATGGTGGCTGACGGGGTTACCGGCAAGCGCCACGACTCGAACACCGAACTCATCGGCCAAGGGATTGCCAACATCATTACCCCCATGTTCGGAGGTATTCCGGCAACCGGAGCAATCGCCCGGACCATGGCCAGCATCAACAACGGTGGGAAATCCCCCGTTACCGGGATCATCCATGCCATTGTCCTGCTGCTGATCTTCCTGTTCCTGATGCCTTACGCCGTGTACATCCCGCTGGCATGTCTGGCAGCCATCCTGGTAATGGTGGCCTACAACATGAGCGAATGGAAAACCTTCAAATACCTGCTCAAAGGTGACCGTGCCGATGTCGGTGTGCTGCTGCTCACCTTCTTCCTGACCGTCATCTTCGACCTGACCGTTGCCATTGAAATCGGCGTACTGCTTGCCATCGTCCTCTTTGTGAAACGGGTATCCGAAACCTCACACATCAATGTCCTGGAAGAAGACCACCTGGCTGCGACAGAAAACGATGAAAAGGCACAACTTTCCGACACAGAACACCTGAGCATTCCGGCCAACGTGGAAGTGTACGAAATCGATGGTCCCTTCTTCTTCGGACTGGCCAGCAAGTTGGATGAACTGGACAACCGGGGCGGAAAACGCAACATCGATGTACGGATCATCCGCATGCGTAAAGTACCCTTCATGGACACCACCGGTATGAACAACTTGCGCAACCTGTGGAAACGCTCTGAAAAAGAAGGCATCCGCATCATCCTCTCCGGTGTCAATGAAAAAGTGTTCAACAGCCTGGACAAGATCGGTCTGGCCAATGAAATCGGAAAAGAATACATCTTCCCGCACATCATTCCAGCCCTTGCCAAAGCCACTGAACTCGCAGAAAAGAAAAAAGCCGACCAATAAACAGCCGGCTGTCCAACCAACCTCCTGCTACCCGTCAGCACCGCTGATTCCGTAGCAGGAGGTTTTTATTCTTCCTCGCTCCAATCCTCCTCCTGCGAGAGCTGGTCATACCAGCCTTTCAACGCCGTATCCCCCCTCTCTATGAGAATTTCCAAGCACCGCAATGCACAATTCCTTAATTGGACCACCTCGGGAGGCGAAAGCAGGTAAGGACGTTGGGTATAGTAAGGCACGGTCTCAATCATGTGTTTGGTCTTGGCCCAGAGATTACGCGAATCCAACGTGACGGTAATCCAGAAGGTGGGCTTGTATCCGTAGGCGTAGTCCAGGGGTGCGGGGTTTCCGGCATCAATCGAATACGTCAGCACATTGTTCAGGACCCGTTGCGTTTTCCCTGCCCAGCAGACGGTTACCTCTTCCTTACCAACCGCCTGCACCGTTACCTCTCCCCATTTTTCCATATCGATGCTCATTCCTTCCTTCAAGTCAGTCAGCGGAAACACCCTCCACAAATACTCCGGCTGATCCTTATTGACCAGGTTGTAGCCTTTGATCCACACCAATAATTCCCGGTCATCAGGATTCTGACGCGGTCCCAAATGTTCATAAACCCCATTCCGGTCCAACAATTTCCGCGCTGTTTCCGACCCCGCATTCAGGCGATCCTCCAACAAGGTCTTCAGCGCAGGAACCGCTGCAAAAATCTGAGCCGGACTGTTGTGCCAGAATATCGGTTCCAGGTTGGCCAGCCACATCGGATCATCCTGACCCGAATCGGATGAGTCTGCCAGATACTTCTTCATCAACTCCGCAAAACGCGCAGCATCCTGAATGATCAGCGTATGCCAGTTCGGGGCAGCAGCCAGCAACGCATACAATGGGAAATACACGCGACGCCGTTTCTGAACCATCCATTGAATCAGTTCCAGCACCAGGGATCGTTCAGCCGCAAACTTGTTCGACACATTGCCGTACTGCTGGTCATGCTCCTGCAACTGTGAAAGCAGCGAAGAGAACTCGCTACCGACATTGGCCCGCTCATAGGTGAGTTCGGTCCATACCTCTTCCCGACTCAAGTAAGGATTGTCCAACAGGTAATGGTCCAGCTCCAGATGTTCTCCCACCGGTATCTCGTATTCCTTCCTTTTATAAGCCACTTTCACCTGATCTGGAGTCACCTCCAACAAACGCACACTGCCGCAACACTCCATCGTGCTCAACTCCTTGCCCTCCATACGTTTCAACTCATCCCCCAAAAGATAGCGTTTACGGCGCGAAATGTTCCCGACCGACATATCCATCGTCTGATGTACCCCGGTCACAGTCAGCAAAGCAGCATACAGATCATCCGGTAAGTTCCGAAAAAAAGAAAGAATAGCAGCCATAGGTTTAACTCGTTAACTGAGACAAATTTACAAGGAATACAACGTTTCTACAAAAAAATTCCTAACTTCGTAGGCGATTATGGCTTACCGGAAATTTGATACCTGCTTCTTTGAACGCTACGCCCAGCTCACCCTACAGACCGTGCTGGATCCCAATTACGACCAACTCATCAACGTTGATCGCCCGGACCTCCAGACCCCGGACGGCCGAATCGGCATCGAAGTGACCCGAGCCATGGACGAAAGCAAAAAAGCAGCCAACAACCTGCTCAAAGAGCTTGCAGGAATGAACATCCGCGAAGAAGACCGCTCCGACCTGCAGCAGATCATCGACAGCGGTTACGGTTACGGGCTCCCCGGCCACAACTACATGGGTAACCTCGAATACGAATACTGGTCCCTGGCCCAGCCCCTGCAACGCATCCTCACCAGCAAAATTGAAAAAATCGGAAAAGGTTTCTACGGAAAATTTGACCATTTCGGCCTCTTTGTCTTCTGTCGTGACCTGCTCAACATCACCCAAGTCGAAGCCAGTGTCAATTACTGCCTCTCCCTGCAGGACAACCTTGACCTACGGTTTGAAACCCTCTACCTCTCCCAGACCGACACCCTCTACGTCTGCCGCCTGACCGACAACCAAATCTACGAAGGCCTCCATACCCGCATCACGGTCCATGCCATCCCGGATCACCTCCGCCGCGAATTCTTCTTCAAGGCGTTGGGGTATTGATGAAAAAGAAAGCGAGTCCGAAGACCCGCTTTAAATGTTTTCACAACGGAATAATCCTTATTGTGAATTGCTTCAATATTGTTCTACAAAGTTACGATATTTTTAATATGCAACAAACTTTTCGTAAATTTGTTGCATATCATCTGTTGATCATATATTATGAAAAGAGTTTTAGGTTTAGACTTAGGAACCACCAGTATTGGTTGGGCTGTTGTTGATTGTGCAGAACACGAATTGGAGCAATCCGCTATCATCAAAGCGGGTGTACGTTTAGTGCCTCTATCATCCGACGAAAAAGAGAACTTTAACAAAGGCAAAGAAATCACTACCAATGCAGTCCGCCGTCAGAAACGGTGTGCCCGCAGGAATCTTCAACGCTATAAACTCCGAAGAGAAGAATTGATTCAACTGATGACGAAAGCTGGTTGGATGAGTGATGATACACTCTTGAATGAAGCGGGCAATCATTCTACCTTTGAAACCTACGCCCTCCGTTCCCAGGCTGTTACCGAAGAAATTTCTTTAGAATCATTGGCCCGTGTCCTGTTGATGATCAATAAGAAACGGGGATATAAGAGTAGCCGGAAACTCAAAACCGATGAAGACGGAACCTTGATTGATAGCATGGATGTTGCCAAAATACTTTATGATAATCAATGGACTCCCGCAGAATATTGCATACATCTGATCAATCAGGGAAAGAGTTCGTTTCCTGATTTCTATGGATCTGATCTGAAAGACGAATTTGACAGAATCTGGGAGTGTCAAGCTTCCCATTACCCTGAAATCCTTACCCAAGAATTCTATCACTTGCTACAAGGCAAAAGCAGAACCAACACATCAAAAATATTTCTAGACAGATACTCAATCTACACAGCAGAAAACAAGGGAAAAGACAAAAAGGTCCAAAGCCTTCGTTGGCGAGTGGATGCATTATCGGAGAAAGTCAGCCGAGAAGTCCTAGCCTATATTCTGGCAGAAATCAATGGTACCATTTCTTCATCCAGTGGCTACCTTGGCAGTATCAGTGACCGAAGCAAAGAGCTATATTTCAACAATCTGACCGTTGGCCAATACCTATACCAAGAACTAAAAAAAGACCCCCATTTCCGCGTCAAGAACAAAGTATTTTTCCGTCAGGACTACATGGATGAGTTTGATGCCATCTGGTCAAAACAAGCAACATTTCATCCGGAATTGACGGATGAACTCAAACGGGAAATACGGGACATTACCATTTTCTACCAACGCAGACTCAAATCTCAAAAAGGATTGATCAGTTTTTGTGAATTTGAAAACCGTTGTCGTGTAGCCCCGAAATCCTCGCTCATCTTTCAGGAATTCAAAATATGGCAGATTCTCAATAACCTTCAAATCCGGGATAAAGAAACCAGCACTTCCCGCGCTTTGGAACTAGACGAAAAACAACAGCTTGCAAAAGAGCTTCAGATTCAGAAAGCCCTATCATCCGCCAATGCCATCAAACTCTTAGGGCTGAACGCACGAAAGGTGGAATTGAATTTCAAAACCCTGGAAGGCAACCGGACACTCTCTTCACTGTATCATCAGTTGATGAATATCGTTGCAGAAACAGGCCATGGAAAGTACGATCTGGAAAAATTATACTACGATCAAGCCCATGAAATTATCTCTGATGTTTTGAACAGCCTTGGGGTCAGAGCAGATCTGCTTCAATGGGATGCATCGTTACCCAAAGAACAATTTGAACAACAACCGCTGTTCAAACTCTGGCACATGCTCTATTCCTATGAGGGTGACAACTCAAAAACTGGCAATGAAAGCCTGATCCGTAATATCCAGCAACTATCCGGTCTTCCGGTTGAATACGCCAAAATCCTTGCTGCTACCACATTTGAAAATGACTATGCCTCATTAAGCCATAAGGCTCTCAAAAAGATCCTTCCATTTATGAAGGATGGTTGTGAATATAGTACCGCATGCTCTTTAGCTGGATACCGGCACAGCAAAAACTCATTGACCAAGGAAGAGTTGGAAAAAAAGGAACTGGTTGCAGAACTCACTGTCCTTCCTAAAAATCAACTCCGCAATCCTGTCGTAGAAAAAATTCTCAACCAGATGATTCACGTGGTCAATGCTGCTGCTGAGATTTATGGCAAATCTGACCGGAACAATGGTCCTTTCGATGAGATCCATATCGAAATGGCGAGAGAGCTAAAGCAAAGTGCAGCACAGCGAGAAGAAGCGACCAAAAGCATTGCAGAGAACCAAAAAAGGAATGCAACCATTGAAGATGAACTAAAAAAGCAATTTGGCCTTCAATATGTCAGCAAAACCGATATCGTCCGGTATAAATTGTATCAGGAATTGGAACCCCGGGGCTATAAAACCTTATACTCCAATCAATATATCCCCAAAGAAAAACTATTCTCACGAGAAATTGACATAGAACATATTATTCCCCAGGCCCTACTTTTCGATGATTCCTTTGCCAACAAGACGCTGGAATATAGAGACATCAACCTGGATAAAGGCAAAAGGACCGCCATTGATTATGTGACAGAAAAGTATGGTCAGGGATATGCTGACGAATACAAGCAATGGGTAGAAGATTTATACAAAGAAGGCAAAATTGGACGCACCAAACGCGACCGGCTCTTGATGGATCAAAATCACCTGCCCGAAGACTTTATCAACCGGGACTTGACCAATACGCAATACATTGCCAAAAAAGCCAAAGAAATACTGGAATCACTGGTGCGTGAGCCCATTGTTACCACCAACGGAAAAATTACCGACAAATTACGCGAGGACTGGGGTCTCGTGGACTTGATGAAGGAACTCAATTGGGAAAAATACGACTCCATTGGTCAAACAGAAATCATCTCTCGAGGAGATGGTCATCAGGTCAAACGCATCAAAGACTGGAGCAAACGGAATGACCATCGCCATCATGCGATGGATGCCATCACCATTGCGTTTACCCAACGATCACATATTCAGTACTTGAACAATCTGTCAGCCCATTCAAATAAAGAATCCAGCATCTACGGCATTGAACAGAAGGAAACAGAACATATATCTGGCCAAAGACGTTTCAAAACACCCATTGCCCGAGACCAGATGCGGATAGCTGTTCGAAAAGCACTGGAAGAAATCTTAATTTCCTTTAAAGCGAAGAACAAGGTTGTTACGCGTAACATCAACCGTAGCAAGAAAGGAAACGGACAAACACAAAAGCAAATCACATTGACTCCCAGAGGTCAACTTCACAAGGAAAATGTCTACGGAAGACTAAAGCAATACAAAGTTAATGAGGTCAAGATTGACGGAAAACTGACCGCAGATAAAATTGCGACAGTTGCAAATAAAGAAGAACGAGAAGCATTGCTCAAGCGCTTGAATGACTATGGTGGTGATCCTAAAAAGGCATTTGCAGGAAAAAATGCTGTAGACAAATACCCCATCTTCCTTGACCAGCAACATCTTCGTCCCATACCCAATAAAGTAAGATGCGTTGAGTTGGTTGAGAGTTATACCATCCGAAAAGCCATTGATGAAAAACTATCGATCAACAAAGTGGTAGACACACGCATTCGTCGTATCCTGGAAGAGCGTTTGGAGCAATATGGTGGCGATGCGAAATCAGCCTTCTCTAATCTGGATGAACATCCGATCTGGCAGAATGAGGCACAGGGTATCCGCATCACCCATGTAACGATTCAAGAAAACATGGATCCGGTTGCCATCCACCAAGATCGGGATTATGTCAGCCTTCAAAACAACCACCACGTGGCCATCTACGAAGATGAAAACGGAGATCTGCAAGAAAACATCGTCTCATTCTTTTCTGCTGTGGATTTGGCTGGCCAGGGACTGCCGATTGTCAATCGGTCTTACCGTTGCAGTGAAGGATGGAAATTCAAATTCAGCATGAAGGTCAATGAAATGTTTGTCTTTCCCAATCCCAGAACTGGTTTTGATCCGAATGACATTGAGCTGACCGATCCCGAAAACTATTCCCGCATCAGCCCCAACCTATACCGGGTACAAAAATTAAGCAGCAAATACTACTGTTTCCGCCATCACCTTGAAACAGAACTGATTGATAACAAATTATTGAAAGATATTACCTGGAAACGAATTACAGCCATCAACCAACTCAAGGGCATAGTTAAAGTGCGAATCGATCATTTGGGAAGAATTGTTGCTGTAGGAGAATACTAACCCCTAATCCACAGAAACATGATTAAACGCACGTTGCATTTCGGAAATCCGGCCTACCTCTCACTGAATAAAAAACAACTGGTAGTCCGGCTTCCGGAAGCAAAAACAATTACCAAAACAATACCCATTGAAGATGTCGGTATTATCATTTTGGACCACAAACAAATTACCCTCACTTCGGGGCTAATGAGTGCACTATTGGAACATCAAGTTGCCTTGATCACGTGTAACGCCAGTTCCATGCCCATCGGTCTGCAGCTCCCCTTAGTAGGAAATACCCTCCAAAATGAGCGTTTCCGACAACAAATCAATGCATCTGTCCCCTTACAGAAACAACTCTGGAAACAGACCGTTGCACAGAAAATTCTAAATCAGGCATCTGTCCTGGAAGAAAGACTACAAACATCCTGCCCTACCCTTCGCTCCTGGGCCGAGCAAGTCAAGAGCGGAGACCCAGAAAATCTGGAAGGACGAGCAGCAGCGTTTTATTGGAAGTATCTCTTTCATACTATTCCAGAATTTACCCGTGGCCAACACGAAGCTCCTCCAAACCAATTACTGAATTACGGCTACGCCATCTTGCGCGCAATCATTGCGAGAGCTCTGGTTAGTTCTGGACTACTGCCAACTTTAGGCATCCACCACCACAACCGGTATAATGCTTACTGCCTGGCAGATGACATCATGGAACCCTACCGCCCTTTTGTAGATCTAATTGTCTGCAAATACGTCATGTTGGGTAACTATGATACACTCACCAAGGATCACAAAATTGCATTCTTGAACATTCCAGTCCTTGATGTCATGATAGACAATCACAAAAGCCCCCTCATGGTTGCCGCTACTACGACAGCTGCCTCTCTTGTCAAATGTTTTTCAGGAGAAAGCCGCATCATCCTCTATCCCAGCCTCTAATGTCTCGTTTTAGTGAATACCGCGTCATGTGGGTAATGGTATTTTTTGATTTGCCGACCGAAAGCAAAAAAGAACGAAAAGCTGCTGCCACTTTTCGTAAGGAAATCATCGGCTATGGATTTACCATGTTCCAATTCTCAATCTACATCCGCCATTGCCCCTCTTATGAAAATGCACAAGTACAGGTCAAACGCATCAAAAAAATATTACCCCAATATGGAAAAATTGGAATCTTGACCATTACAGACAAACAATTTGGAAACATTGAATTGTTCATTGGTAGAAAACAAACTGACTCACCCCCCGTAGTCCAACAACTTGAGTTATTCTAATCTTCCACAACCTGGCATAGCACACTCAATCAATCGCTCCATCGCTAGAATAGCAAAAAGACCCCCACAGACAAAAAAATCCCAGGCCGTGACCTGGAATTTTTTCATTAAAAGATCACACAACAAAGTAAAAATCAATATCTTACAAAACCTCTACTGTTGTGCGATGTCAAAGATACAATAATTGAAAGCAATTCACAACTGTCGCGTCTGGTAATGACTCTTCGGCCCACTGTTGTGCGATGTCAAAGATACAATAATTGAAAGCAATTCACAACCTACAACTATCTCACAACTTCGTATGGCCACTGTTGTGCGATGTCAAAGATACAATAATTGAAAGCAATTCACAACATCGGTTTTACTTAAATGTGTTTCTTTTTTACTGTTGTGCGATGTCAAAGATACAATAATTGAAAGCAATTCACAACATGAACATTATCGGTACATAATAAGACGTACTGTTGTGCGATGTCAAAGATACAATAATTGAAAGCAATTCACAACGCGATTCTTTGTTTTTTTTTTTGAATTGAACTGTTGTGCGATGTCAAAGATACAATAATTGAAAGCAATTCACAACAACGTGAACTTCTATCTGATGAAAGTTAGTACTGTTGTGCGATGTCAAAGATACAATAATTGAAAGCAATTCACAACGCTCAAGAGACTGGCCATATCGTCCGCTATACTGTTGTGCGATGTCAAAGATACAATAATTGAAAGCAATTCACAACAGTATCCATCCGGAAGGCGACAGACGTGTTACTGTTGTGCGATGTCAAAGATACAATAATTGAAAGCAATTCACAACTCCACCTGTTGAGGCAGGTATTAATGCAGAACTGTTGTGCGATGTCAAAGATACAATAATTGAAAGCAATTCACAACTGCGTAATGAGCGTATTGATGTCCACCAGGACTGTTGTGCGATGTCAAAGATACAATAATTGAAAGCAATTCACAACTTCGGATGACACATTTGCCGTATTTGATAAAACTGTTGTGCGATGTCAAAGATACAATAATTGAAAGCAATTCACAACAGTGTCACCAATAACGGCAATCGCTTTTTCACTGTTGTGCGATGTCAAAGATACAATAATTGAAAGCAATTCACAACTGCACGATTGGTTACCACAACGGAAACTTACTGTTGTGCGATGTCAAAGATACAATAATTGAAAGCAATTCACAACTGACCAGGTTCGAAATTTTCACAAGGTCGACTGTTGTGCGATGTCAAAGATACAATAATTGAAAGCAATTCACAACTATCTATGACTGGACCACCTCTGACATCTACTGTTGTGCGATGTCAAAGATACAATAATTGAAAGCAATTCACAACCGCCCATTACAAACGCTGGGCAAAGCGTATACTGTTGTGCGATGTCAAAGATACAATAATTGAAAGCAATTCACAACAGGTGCCACTGTTAAGTGTTTACAAAATTACTGTTGTGCGATGTCAAAGATACAATAATTGAAAGCAATTCACAACATTAAAAGATGGATTAGAAGAAATGGATGAACTGTTGTGCGATGTCAAAGATACAATAATTGAAAGCAATTCACAACTGATTGGGTAATAACACGGCACATATTAAACTGTTGTGCGATGTCAAAGATACAATAATTGAAAGCAATTCACAACTCATGCTTAATGACAATTTGATGCCTTGCACTGTTGTGCGATGTCAAAGATACAATAATTGAAAGCAATTCACAACAGTGTTTACAAAATCTGGAACGACTACTACACTGTTGTGCGATGTCAAAGATACAATAATTGAAAGCAATTCACAACGACCGAGTTCATCAATACGGAGTCGAACATACTGTTGTGCGATGTCAAAGATACAATAATTGAAAGCAATTCACAACTTATTTTAATCAATCGTAATCGGTTGGTCTACTGTTGTGCGATGTCAAAGATACAATAATTGAAAGCAATTCACAACAGATCTGCGAAGACGAACATTTGAGAAGAACTGTTGTGCGATGTCAAAGATACAATAATTGAAAGCAATTCACAACTGAACTTGCAATCTTTTGGATGTTTTACAACTGTTGTGCGATGTCAAAGATACAATAATTGAAAGCAATTCACAACTCTCCAAGAATTCCAAGAGCGCACAGCCCGACTGTTGTGCGATGTCAAAGATACAATAATTGAAAGCAATTCCCTTTCAGACTTCGTGCTGCTTCCAGGTACTGTTGTGCGATGTCAAAGATACAATAATTGAAAGCAATTCACAACGAGCTTGTTTGGGCAGTGTGTCCAGCAGGAACTGTTGTGCGATGTCAAAGATACAATAATTGAAAGCAATTCACAACGACACTCACCCGTATATTACTAAGGCGTATCCTGGAGCGCAGGCAGCTGTCCAGAAAAAAGTAATCGCTAAGAAACAAAAGACTGAGGAAGTAAAGCAGGAAATCCGCAGGAGATGGGAAGTAAGGCATCTCAGAAATCAGCTTCCTGACAACCTTATAGGTGCAGAAAAAGATGCAATCGCAGCTAATAGTTATGAATTGCAGTTGGCAATGAATATCAAAGCTGGAAAACCTATGACTGTCGAGAAAGCTGATAAGCAAAGCGCCAACCCGAATTGGGGCAAGAATGGTTATAACATAAATTGCCAAACTTGTTGCCCTGCATATTTGCTGCGTACACGAGGTTTCAATGTTACGGCAGTCAATAAACCGAAATCAAAAATCGTTGCCTATGAGGTATGGAAGAATGCGGATGGGTCAGATGCAACATTTACGCATACAGACCAGTGGATGAGGAGTAAGGGGTATAGAGTAATGACCTCTCAAAGATACAAAGAGTTTTTCAAGGAATCCTGCAAAGAGGTGGGTATTTATGAGATCATGATCAAGTGGAAAGGCGGAGGACGCCACGCGACAATTTTGCAGCGCTTTGAAGATGGAGAACTTAGATACATTGAGCCGCAGCGGGATAATTCCAAAGGTTCTAGACTAGAATACAGGACATTTGATTGGCTTTGTGGCCAACTTACGGCAAAACCCTATGTTTATAGAGGTTATCTAGATGATGGCGTTATGAGAATTGATAATAAGATCTTCGACAAGACCTTCTATGACTCATTTGACGTAAAATAGTCTAAGATATCGAGGGAATCAAATCCTTCAATCACTTCTACGTTATCATCCTTAACAAGATAGACAAATGGGAATCCCGTACAAACACCATCAGGGAATTGATATACGTAAGCATCCGCCCCCTCGAACTTACCGAGGTAGTTAAAATTGTCGCCATATAAATCGACAAGATATTTTGCAGCATCCTTAACTATTTGCGGAACCTTTACCATAGTGCAACAAAAGTAATAACATTTTTTCAAACACCAATTTTTTGACTTAAAAATATGTAAGACCCTGATTTTTCAAGACTTGTTAACACCCGACTGCAACTGTTGTACGATGTCAAAGATACAATAATTGAAAGCAATTCACAATAACTACCGTATTGTGATATTCGTACACCTAGTAGGGTATGTATCCCCTTAGAACTAATATCCGATGGACACTCCCAGACCTATTTCAGGATAACCGAATGCCCCTACCAGATCACTGTTCCGGTAAGAATCATACAGGTCTTGTTTAACACAAAATGGAGGAAAAAGAACAACCCCTGCCCGTTGCGGACGGTCTGAATTGTGTGCAAAACCCGTATTCAGAATGCCCCCAAGATAGAGGCCGCTTTCGCAAAAACGGACACCCTAGACTGTGCCAAAAAGGGGAAACAGATTATTCTCAAATGAAAGCATCACCTTAGCCTCATGGCGCCTCTCAAGAGTGCTGCCTTGCAGCAATCAGGGGGACTTAGTACAGCTATTGTCAATTATAGACTTGCCAACTGACGACCAAACTCTCTCAACGCATCAAGAATCTCTTTTTCTCGTTTCTCAGAAGGCTTCTTTGTACCATAAATGTATTTTGAAAGAAGGCTCTTGTGTATACCGAGAGAGCGAGCAACCTCCGATACATTTAGAATTGGGAATCTGCGGAACGCTGCACCAATAGCATTTTCCACGGGTTGAGCTCCATCAGTAAGACTTGATATGTGGATATCCTCATCAATCTCTGCCCAACGCACTGCATCGCCAAACTTGTTGATTTGGTAGCACTCACGCTGTGCTGGTGTAGCCTCTTTCAATGTGGGGAAGAACTCTAACGCCTTGCGGTACTCCTTCCCGCTATCGGTAACGACACATATATCGTTACCACAAAACGAAATTTTAACAATCTTCTCCATAGTTATCACTTTTTACTCTTTGTCGAAATAATCGTGCCAAGCGTTGATGATCTCCTGCTCGTACATCTCAACAAGTTGTATCGCTTTTTTTAACTCTCTCTGTTTCAATCCTCTATTTTGGACTATCCTGCGAGTTGCAATTTCAATCTTTGCATCGTTACCTCCATACTCTATATGAACATGAATTGGCAGATGCTCATCAGAGTAGAAGAAAAATCGAAGTCCAAAAATCTCAAAAATTGTAGGCATACTGTATCTATTTTTATCTTTTGTCTATGCAAATATAGGTCTAATTTTTTAGACCTTCAAATATTTTTGAAATAAATTTGCTGAAAATCAGTCAGAATGCTACTTTAGCTACACTATAAAAATCCAGAGAATGTCTTTTAAATAGCGAAGTGGTATTGTTCCGACAGGAAGCTATCAAGGCGAGCATACTCTTTAAATAACGATGAATAGTCGATAGACATCATCAGATGGTTACGCTCGGAGGTCAGGGGCTTGTTAGGTAAATCCATCCCTGCCACTTGGCGTAGTGGTGGATTTGAGGGAACAGGACCATATCAAACAGCGCTCCAGGGCCGATTCTCCTGCCTAACCTCGTCAGTGTCGGGCGTTGCAGTCGGGTGGCACAAGAGGTTGGTTGCTCAAACAGCACTCCAGGGCCGATTCTCCTGCCCAACCCCATCACAAAACACCGGGTTGGTTGCTCAGAACGCCTTCTGAGGCCGATTCTCCTGCCCAACCCCGTGGCATCCCCATAGCAAACCCCACAGCAGCCTCGCACAGCAAAGCCACACAGCAGCCTCTCATAGCAAAGCCCCATAGCAGCCTCTGACAGCAACCCCGCACAACTCCCCCATCACACCGAGCCTTACCCTAACGATACGGCCAACAAGGGTACCAACAGAATCAGCAACAAGATTAACAAGGGGATGATGATTACTGAAATAATCGTCAAGATTCTCAACAGGTTACAATACTTGGTAACCGCGATGTAAAATTGTTTTTGTTCGTATTCCATAAAGCAATGATGTTAGTGGTATCTATTTCACACAATTCTCATAAATGGCGTTGGTCAGGGTTTTCAGGAAATCCTTGCCTTCGATGTTCTGATAACCGTTGGTCATGGCAACGATGCCCCAACCATCCGCAGGGCTCCAGATCATGATGCTCCGCAGGCCGTACGCCCCTCCGGTATGACCGACCGGATAATGACCTTCCTGGTTGTATTGAGGATCATTGATAAAATCCTTAAATTCTTTCAGACACAGTCCGTACTGGTCTTCCCAGTCCTGTTGGGCAATCCATACGGGAGTCTGCATGGCTTTGGCACTTGCTTGAGAAATGATGCGTACTCCGTTGTATTCCCCGTAGTTCATGTGCATCATCATGTAGACTGCCAGATCATGTGCTGAAATCTTCACCCCGCCAGTCGGAGAGAAGATGGGAGCGGAATACCCCAGCACATAGTCCGGCATGTCTTCCGAGCGGCTCTTGTAGGCGCCTTTGGATTCTACATAAGCTCCGTCTCGGAAGTTATACAGACGGGCGATACGGTCCACATCCAGGGAGTCATTGTTGTGCCCCCCATAAAGCCCCAGTTTGTGGATGATGTTGTCCCTTACGTAGTCGTCAAAACGCACTTGGGATACTTTTTCCAGAATGGTCCCGGCCAGGTTCAGCCCCATGTTGGAATAGTTGTATCCTTCCCCGGGACGGTATTCGTAGTATGACTCGATGCAATCCCCATAGACGGCAGGATTCAAATGGTCAATGGTGAAATAATCGTCTTTGTCCTTGATGCTGGCCGTATGCGACAAGACCATACGCAGGGTAATGACATCCTCCGGGTAATGCGGATTGCGGATTTTGAAACCAATCAGCTCACTTACATCGTCATCCAGCGAGATGATCCCCTGCTCTACCAACTGCAGCAAGGAGGTTGCTGTAAATGATTTGGAGATGGAGGCGATCCGCATGACATCCGTATTGGTCAGCGGCTCTTTCGTGTCCAGGTTCTTGTACCCGAACGATTCGTTGTAGACAATCTGCCCGTCCTTGACCACCGCCGCACTGATGCCGACCGCGTTAAATTCTTCAAGAACGGCCTGAAGGGCTTTGTCTGTTTTTTCTGCCGGGGTCTGGCAACTGGTCACACATACCGCCAAGATAGCGAGCATGGGAAATAAGGATCTGAAAATACGCATATAAAGCAAAGTTTAAGGTTCGATGGTGACAAATTTAACGATTTTTATGCAGCAATTCTAACTTTTCGGCAGTATCTTCGTGGTATGAATGCACAAAAAATCACCATCCGGCCAGCCTGCTACGAAGATGCCCCTACGATTGCTCAGGCAGCAGCCATGGCCCTCGGAGACGAAGCCGTCCTGCAAGCCTATTGCGGAGACAACTACCTGGAGACCATGGCAGAAATCGCCCGGGAGAATAACACCCAATACAGTTGGCGAAATGCCTGGATTGCAGAAGTGGAGGGCGCGGCGGCAGGAGCGGTAATCGGATACGACGGGGCGCGTCTTGCCCAACTGCGTGAAGGCACATTTTCCGTTCTACGACGGCTTACCGGTAGGGTACCGGAGCTGCCCGACGAAACACAGGCCGGCGAATACTACCTGGATTCCTTGGGGGTACTGCCCCAGTTCCGGGGGCTGGGGGTTGGTCGTGAACTGGTATCGGCCTTTTGCCGTCATGCCTTTGCCAAAGGTTATCCTCGGGTAGGACTGCTGGTGGATGAACAGAACCCCAAAGCAGCAGCCCTGTACACCGATTTGGGCTTCCAACGGGTCGGTACCCTGCTGTTCTTCGATCATTCGATGTGGCACATGCAACGGATTCCCTAAAATAATATAAGTAACAGATTATCAACAATGATAACAGATTTGTTAAACCCTCTTGTAAGCAATCGTTTCCGCAACGATCCCCGTTATCGGGAGGGTCATCTGCGTGTGATCAATGCCTTGCCCCAGCGAAAAGTGATGGGACTGCATACGCCTGAAATGAAACAGGTGGCGAAACTGCTGGTACAAGAAAACGACATCCTCCAGCGGTTTGAATCCGCCTGCCAAGCGGATCTCTGTTACGAAGAAACCGTCATCTGGGGCTACCTGATCAACCTGCAGAAATGTCCGCTTCCCCAACGGCTCTCCCACCTGCAACGCTACATCCCGGTACTGGACAACTGGGCAGTCTGCGACAGTTATTGCGCACATGCCAAATGGATGGCCCGGATGGAGAAAGAGGAACTTTGGGCGTTTCTGCAGCCCTGGTTTGATTCACAACGTGAGTTTGAAGTCCGCTTTGCCGTCGTTACGGCCATGTGTTACCTGCTGACCCCCGACTGGCTCCAACGGATCTTCTCCCGCATCGAGGGCCTGGATTTTGACCGGATCACCTCCCAATACACCATTCCCAAAGGCAAATCCCCCTACTATGTACGCATGGGAGTCGCCTGGCTGCTGGCCTCCGCATTGGCCAGGTTCCCGGAACAGACCCGGGCATTTGTCAGCCATTGTCACCTGCCCGAAGACGGCATCCGCCTCTATGTGCG
>CALCYB010000159.1 GCA_937906485.1 uncultured Rikenellaceae bacterium | reverse complement strand
TTTTTGGCGCTAAGAACCCGGATTCTCAGCCGGCCACCCCCGACTGCCTCGGAGGAATACCAGGAACTCCACCTTCCGGAAGACGAAGCACAAGCCTATCTGGAAAAACTCACTTCCTACATCGATCCGGCTACCCGGATGCAGGATTGGGCGCAACGCTACCAGGTCTTTCTGCTCTTCGATCCCGTCGAGATGACACCTCGCTGGGAAGAAGTCATCTTTGAGGTAGAATGTGAATGCGAACGTCTTTTAGCGGACCAGCCCCGTGGAATGGGTTTCTGTTTCAGCTACTGGTCCACCAAACGGGCAGTACTGGCCCGTCACGGCATCCAATGGAAGAGCCCGGGACAAATGAATCCCCGAGTAATGTTTGATTGAAAAATGCGCAATAGATAAAGAAAAAGAGGCTGACTCACAATGGTCAGCCTCTTTTTCTTCTTCAGGAATCCTATCCTTATTGTTGGCTAGCTTCAAAAGCAGCTTGGTTATCAATCAGGAATTGATTGTATTTTTCGTAACCGGCCGCATAGTCAGGACCTTTATCGCGGAAACGGAAGTAGATTTGTTTCAGACCGTCAGCAATCGGATATTGGAAGCCCAGGTCGTCGGTCAGAGAGAATGCTGTTTCGAAAGGTTCGATGGCTTTCATCAGATAGTCTTCGAATTCTTTGCTGATTCTTTCGTATCCTTCGGTATCCATGAAATCAAGTGCGTCCATGCGTTTTTGAGCATCAATTGCCATTTCGAAATAAGTGTTACCTACGGAGTAGATTCCAAAGAGGTAAGTCGGGTCCACTTCAAATGATTTGCGGTAGCAGTTGATGGCGTTTTCGAAATCCTTCATGTTCAGGTAAACATTACCTTCAGCATAGATCAACGAAGCATTTTGGGGTTCATTGGCTTGTGCTGCACGGATCAGTTCCAGAATCTTGTTCGGGTCATCGTTGGTATCAATGTACAGGTTGATCAGAGAAACCAGGATGGACTGATTGTCAGGGTATTCTTGGAAACCTTTGTTCAACAGGACTTTGGCTTCGTCAACCTTGTTCTGTTGTTTCAAGATTTCTGCTTGGTTGGCATAGATGGCTCCGTTTTGTACATAGCCCATGTTGATGCAACGGTCAAACAGGGTGATGGCACGGTCATAGTCATTGGACATTTGAGCGGTCAAGGCGGCATTGTAGATAGCCAGGGTATCCACGATGTTCAAAATCGGAGATTCACCAAAAGCAGCTGTTTTTTCAAATTTCACAGAAGCGGCTGCATAATCACCCAACATATAGGAGTTGACTGCATCGTTCATAGCATCGTCTTTCAACTGACGGACTGCTTCAGCCAATTCTTCAATCTTGGAACCTTTGGTATCCAGTTCATACGCTTTCAAGAAAGCATCGAACGCAGATTGGAGCATATCACCTTCTACAACGGGTTTGGTCACCACAATGATTTCCAGAACACCACCTTGGTTGTAGTACAGTTCCTTGTCTTCGTACACGTCCACGATGAACGGAACGCCTTGTACTTCACGTTGCTCGGTTTGTTGTACACGTTCCTTGTTCAAGATCATCTTGACCTGTTGAGCAGGCATCCCCGGCCAAATGTCTTTGGCGGGATTACGGTATGCATTGGCATACGCTTCACCCAAACCAAACCAAGTGGAGTACTTGGCCGATTTCTTCGGATTCTCGCTGTTTTCAATAGCGCTGTTCAGTTTCTTCTCAACTTGTTCACGGGATTGGGCAAAAGTCACTACGCTCAATGTCATCGCAAACATCAGAAAAACTAATTTCTTCATAATTTGAAAAATTGATTGTTAATAAATACTATGTAATGTTATTCTACGGCTACGGGTTCGGCCAGCCCACTGGCAGGCTCTGTTTCTGCGGAAGGAGTCAGTTTGTCTTCACTTTTATTGACCCGGCAAACGGCTGCAATGCTGTCTCCTTCACGAAGGTTGATCACGCGCACACCTTGAGTTGCCCGACCTGCCACACGCAGATCCGATACAGCGACCCGGATCGTGATGCCGGAGCGGTTGATGATCATCAGGTCATTTTCGTCCGTAACATCCTTCATGGCGACCAGAGATCCTGTCCGCTCAGTGATGTTCAAGGTCTTCACGCCTTTTCCGCCACGGTTGGTGAT
>CALCYB010000158.1 GCA_937906485.1 uncultured Rikenellaceae bacterium | reverse complement strand
CCGTCCCACGGACGGGGCTGCGGACAGACGCCTGATCGGTCAGTTTGCCGAGGTGGAAATTGCCCACGCAGATGAATATGATCTATTAGCTAATTTTATTTAATAACGATTGATTATGAAATTATTAGAAGGAAAAGTCGCTTTGATTACCGGAGCGGCCCGCGGTATCGGTAAGGCAGTGGCCTTGCGTTTTGCCAGCGAAGGAGCAAACATTGCATTTACGGACTTGGTCATTGACGAGAACGGAGAACAAACCAAAGCCGAGCTGGAAGCTTATGGCGTAGAAGTACTGGCCATTCCCTCCAACGCAGCGTCTTTCGAAGATGCACACAACGTAGTCAGCCAGATCATGGAAAAATGGGGCCGTATCGATGTACTGGTCAACAATGCCGGTATCACCAAAGATACGTTGATGATGCGTATGAGTGAACAACAATGGGATGCCGTGATCAATGTCAATCTGAAATCTGCTTTCAACCATATCCATGCTGTAACTCCGGTCATGGTACGTCAACGCAGCGGATCCATCATCAACATGAGTTCTGTTGTGGGCGTTTCCGGGAATGCCGGACAAGCCAACTATTCGGCATCCAAAGCCGGTATGATCGGTCTGGCCAAATCCATGGCACAAGAATTGGGGTCTCGTGGTATCCGCGCCAATGCGGTGGCACCCGGTTTCGTGGTGACCGCCATGACCGACCAATTGCCGGAAGATGTGCGCAAGCAATGGGAAGCCAAGATTCCTCTCCGTCGTGGAGCGAATGTGGATGAGATTGCCAAAGTATGTCTCTTCCTGGCTTCCGATCTGGCTTCATACGTGACCGGTCAGGTCATCCACGTGTGTGGTGGTATGAACATGTAATTGAATTTTGTATGAAACGTTTCTTCTTCTTGCGCATTTTCGGGGCAATGCTTCTTGTCTCAGGCCTGTTGGCTGCCTGTTCTCCGGTGCCGTATTATTTTAACGTGAATCAGCGCACCGGTTCGCAGACGGTTTATGATGTGTCGGCCTCGTCTGTTGCCGTGCTGGGAATGTATGATCCCCGGCAGAAAGACAGTGCTGCCATCGCAGCCCTTGCCACCGGATTTGCCCAAGAATTGGAAGCACTTCAGTACAGGCCGGAGGGTTCCCTGCCGGTCTATACCTTCGCATCGGATACGTTGCTTCCGGGAGATGTAGGCTACCAGCCGTACCTGCTCCCGGAAGATGCGGCCGATTACCTGGTGGTGCTGGATGCCCTCAAGTTGGGTACCTATTCATTGGATGCGGGTCAGGTGTACCTGCCGTTTTCCTGCCGTCTGCTTTTGTTTCAGCAGCAGGATGGTCGTCTGCTTCTGAATCAGTCGGTACAGGACTCCCTGGTGTGGACTTTCCTGCATGATTTCGAAACATCGGATGCAAAACTCATCAGCCTGGCCCATTCGACGTTGGATCAGGTGCTTGCCAAACTCGGTTCTGACATGACGGCCTTGGTGGCCGGATCTTCCTACAGCAAAGAACAGCTGTTGTATGTCATGGAAAACGATCCGGACTGGATCCGGGCATTGGAACATGCGGTGCATCATCAGTGGGAACAGGCAGCGGATATCTGGATGGAAAAGGCACAGCATGCCAGATCCTGGAAGGTGCGTGTGGCTGCGGGTTGTAACCTGTCGGTAGCTTGTCGCTATACGGGCAACCGGGCCTTGGCAGAACAATGGA
>CALCYB010000157.1 GCA_937906485.1 uncultured Rikenellaceae bacterium | reverse complement strand
GTCAGTTTCAGGGAAGCATCGTAGCCCAATCCCCGGAAAGACTGGATCAGCCCTTTTCCGTAGGAACGGGTACCTGCAATCACACCGCGGTCCAGGTCCTGCAGGGCACCGGCTACAATTTCCGAAGAAGAGGCGGAGGAGGAATTGATCAGCACCATCACCGGAATTTCGGTATTCCAGGGTTCGTTCTGGGTATAGGAATCTTTCCGGGATTCCGGATGTCGACCTTGGGTATAAAGCACGTGGGTACCTTGCGGAACAAACAGGCCGACCAACTCAACCGCTTCCGTCAAAAGTCCGCCGCCATTGCCCCGAAGGTCCAGAATCACCCGTTTGAGCTGCCCGGTCTTTTCCATCTTCTCCAATTCCTGACGAACCTGCTGGGCACCGCCCAACGTAAAATCCGAAAATTGGATATAACCGATGCTATCCTGAATCATCCCGGCATAGACCACACCTGAAACGTGCACAATCTCACGGGTCAGCTTCACGGAAACGGTATCGCCTGTGCGCGTTTTTCTGACCAGAAGATCCAAATCGGTACCCGGCTGACCCCGCAGTTTGCTGCTGCAAGTGGTCACATCCATCCCGTCTGTAGGCGTTCCAGCAACCGACAGCAGCACATCCCCGGGCTCCAGACCGATCTTCACTGCAGGGGATCCTTCATACGGTTCCACAATCATCACACCGCCATCGGGTACCTTCCGTATCACCGCACCGATACCGCCATAATTGCCGGTGGTCATCATCTCAATGCTCTCTTCCTGCTCTTCCGGAAAGAAAAGCGTGTACGGATCCAGGGTAGCCAACATGGCATTGACCCCTTCCATCACCAGCGAGTCGATTGACAGGGAATCAACATAATCCTGATGCAGTGCCCGAAGCACAGCCGTCTGCAGATCCAACGCCTTACCGGAACGGAAGGGGGCTGACTGGCCCATCAATGCTCCGGAAAAAAGCGTCAGGCAACCCAGACCCAATAACCAGGCAGAAACTCTTTTCTTCATCTTGCTTTTGTTTTTTCGCTTGCAAAATTAATCTTTTCATAACTTTGCTGCAACAATCAGACCACGTATGAAAATCATTTTTGCTACCGGAAACGCACACAAACTCAGAGAAGCCCAGGAAATACTCGGACCAGGATTTGAACTGGTCTCTCCCGGAATGATGGGCTGCAACGAAGAACTGCCGGAACACGCGGACACATTCGAAGGAAATGCCCGGGAAAAAGCCCAGTACCTATGGGACCGTTTCGGTCTGCCGTGTTTTGCAGATGACTCCGGGCTGGAAGTGGATGCACTGAACGGAGCCCCCGGTGTCTTTTCTGCACGCTTCGCCGGCCCCGGCAAGAACGACCAGGACAACCTGGACAAACTCCTGCACGAGTTGCGCGATGTCCCCGAGTCCGACCAGGACGGCAAGCCGCTGCGCACCGCCCGTTTCCGCTGCGTCATCGCACTGATGCTTGAAGGATCCTGCCACCTCTTCCACGGCACTTGTGAA
>CALCYB010000156.1 GCA_937906485.1 uncultured Rikenellaceae bacterium | reverse complement strand
GTCCGGGGGCACAAGTTCTCGGCCAATACTATCAGTTCATCCGTCTTGGTTTCGAAGGCTACAAGCAAGTACAAGAGAACTCGATGGCCATTGCAAGATACTTGCATGAAGAAATCGGCAAGATGAAACCATTCGTGAACTATGGTAAGGAAGTGGTGAATCCGCTCTTTATCTGGATGATGTGTTCTACTTACGAGAAGACTTCCAAGTGGACGCTCTTCGACCTTCAGGACCGATTGAAACAAAACGGATGGATGGTACCTGCCTACACCATGCCGAAAAACATCGAAGACCGTGTGGTAATGCGTATTGTGGTACGCCAAGGTTTCAGCCGTGACATGGCAGATATGCTACTCAACGATATGCGTGATGCCATTGCGGAATTGGAAAAGTTGGAATACCCTACGCCATCCCGCATAGCCTTAGACAAGAAGGAAAAAGTGAAGGAAACGGTATTTTCACATACAGGCAGTAAAAGAAAATAGTTTTGCCTGCTAGAGAAAACAAAAAACGTGGATGTGTCGAAATACGCATCCACTTCTTTTTTGGGCACACCATCATTTCTTTTTTTAAAATCCTTGCCGGAAAGTACATCCATTCTTCCAATCCGAGCAGCCATAAGCTGTCTTTCCCTTGATGATGATACCTTTGCCGCATACGGGACAAGCCTTACCCAGCATCGAATCGTCTACCTTTATGATAGCAGTTGCCGTTTCTGCTTTCTGCTTCTTGGGAGTAGAGGCGCGCTTCTTTTTAGTTGGTTCCTTCGGAGCAGCTTCCTTCTTGGCAGGTGTTTCCACCACCGTCACACGACGGTTAGAGTTGTCACTCAACACGCTATGCACGATTTCGCCCACCATCTGCTTCAGTTCGTCCAGAAAGGTGACAGCACTATAACTCTTACGTTCAATTTCGCGTAGTTTCTTTTCCCAAATGCCGGTGAGTTCGGCAGACTTCAACAATTCCTCACGGATGAGTCCGATGAGCTCGATGCCAGTAGGGGTGGCTATGAGGTTCTTTCGTTCTTTCCTTATATAATGGCGCTTGAACAAGGTCTCAATGATGGCAGCACGGGTAGAAGGACGGCCGATTCCGTTTTCCTTCAAGGCATCGCGAAGCTCGTCATTGTCTACCAACTTACCAGCCGTTTCCATGGCACGAAGCAAAGTCGCTTCGGTGTAAGGACGTGGAGGCTGTGTCCATTTCTCGTCCAACTTCGGTATATGAGGTCCGTTTTCTCCCTTTCTGAAAGTAGGCAACGAACGTTCTTCATCCGATGGGTCGGTGTCATTTTCCCCCATTCCATCGGGTAAATTTGTCTGTGGCTTGGCAAAAATCACCCGCCAACCCATGTCCAATATCTGCTTGCCAGTAGTCTTGAACTCGATGCCGTCTGTCTCACCGATAACAGTTGTGGTTGAGAACTTACAATCGGGATAGAACACCGCAATGAAACGACGGGCCACCAAATCGAACACCCGCTTTTCCATATCAGTCAGATTAATCGGATTCTGTCCGGTAGGAATAATGGCATGGTGGTCGGTAACTTTACTATTATCAAATACCTTCTTCGATTTATTCAAGGTTTTACCAACCAACGGAGCCGTCCATTTCTCGTAAGGTTTCAATCCGGCCAAAATGTTCGGGCATTTCGGATAAATATCATCACTCAAAAAGGTGGTGTCTACACGTGGATAAGTGGTAATCTTCTTTTCGTATAGCGATTGTATAAGACGCAAGGTTTCATCAGCCGAGTATCCGAACTTCTTATTACATTCCACCTGAAGGGATGTCAAGTCAAACAATCGAGGAGGTGCTTCCTTACCTTCTTTCTTCCCTACCGAAGTAATAGTAAATGGAGCCTCCTTGATGCGTTCAAGCAAAGCAGCCCCTTGCTCTTCGCTCGCAATCGGTTCAATACCTGGGTTGTTTTCCTCTGCTTTTCGCAAGGCTTCCCCCACATCGAAAGGCTGACCGGCTTTCTCGACCTTCTCTTTCTGCTTTTCGATGTCTGCCATCAAGTCTTCTTCGCTTCTTTTTAAAATAGCAGTAAAAGTAGTATCCCGATAGAGTGTAGACAACACCCAATATTGCTTGGGTTCGAAGTGCTCAATTTCAAGTTGGCGATTAACAATCAATGCGAGCGTCGGAGTCTGCACCCGACCAATAGAAAGCACCTGACGATTTTGTCCATACTTTAAGGTATAGAGGCGGGTGGCATTCATACCCAACACCCAATCGCCGATAGCGCGACTCAATCCTGCTTCATACAAAGGTTGATATTCTTTTTGGTCTTTCAAGCTTTTGAAACCTTCGCGGATTGCTTCTTCGGTCAACGATGAAATCCACAGACGTTTTACCGGGCACTTGGCTCCGGCTTTCTGCATCACCCAACGTTGGATCAACTCCCCTTCCTGCCCGGCATCCCCACAGTTGATGATGGCTTCTGCCTGTTGCATCAGTTGCCGGATCACCTCAAACTGCTGCTGGTAGGTTTCATTTCCGGGAATGAGTTTGATCCCGAAACGGGGAGGAATCATCGGCAGCATCCCCATTGCCCAATGTTTCCACTCCGGCCGGTAGTCATGCGGCTCCTTGAGCGTACACAAATGTCCGAAGGTCCAGGTCACCTGGTATCCGTTCCCCTCAAAATACCCGTTACACTTACGGTTAGCCCCCAATACGGAGGCAATCTCACGGGCGACACTCGGTTTCTCTGCAATGCATACTTTCATAGGCGAAGTGCGAATCATTCCATAAATCCGGGCAAAATTAGGCAAAAAATAGTAGATTTGCACCTTGTCCGTTGGACCCTACCTCATCTTGATGCAAGACCTGATGAACCATCCCCGTATTGCCCGATTATCCGAGTGGCCGGATACAGACTTTTACCTGCTGACCGACAGCCGTCGTCTTTCCTTTCCGGAACAGACCCTCTTTTTTGCACTCCGTACAGCCACCAATGACGGCCATCGCTATCTGCAGCAGCTCTACGACCTGCGGGTCCGCCATTTTGTGGTGCAACAACTCCCGGACCTTTGCCAGGAGCGTTTTCCCGAAGCAACCTTTTTTCTGGAAGAAGATCCGCTGGAAGCCCTGCAGCAACTCGCTTCCCGCCACCGGGAAGGTCTGAGGCTGCCGTTTGTCGGCATTACCGGCAGCAACGGAAAAACCACGACCAAGGAGTTCCTCTACCAGTTGTTGCAGGCAGACATCCACTTGGGCCGTTCACCACGCAGTTACAACTCCCAAATCGGGGTTCCTCTGTCGATCTGGCAAATCCGGCCGGAGCACGAACTGGCCTTGATTGAAGCCGGTATTTCCCAACCCGGAGAAATGCAACGCCTGCAATCCATCATCCGTCCGGACATCGGCCTGTTCACCGGTCTGGGAAGTGCGCACCAGGAAAATTTTGACAGCCTGGAGCAGAAAGCAATCGAAAAACTACAACTTTTCCGTCATTGCCGCCACCTTGTCCTGTGCCAGGACGATCCCATGGTGATGGACCTGCTGCAACGGCTGCACCTGAAAGACGCCGCCTTCTGTTGGAGCCGTCTGGACCCTCAGGCTCCGGTATTTGTCCTGCAACAGACGCAACATTCGGCTCCTGATTCCGGAAAAACCGGCACAGACCTGACCCTGATCATTCATCAGACCCGGACAGTAACCCTGTCCATCCCCTTTACCGATGCCGGATCCATCAACGACATCCTCCACGCCATAACCTTGATCACATGCCTGAAAGGCCAAGACTCAGCTGCCGATTACCTCCTTTCCTGCTCCGAGCGTTTCCGTTCTCTGGAACCGGTCGCCATGCGGATGGAAGTCAAACAAGGCCGCAACAACTGTCTGATCATCAACGACACCTACAATTCCGACCTCCAATCCTTGTCCATTGCCCTGGATTTCCAGCAAAGCCGCAAGAAATCGGAGGCCATGCCTACGGCACTGATTCTCTCGGACATCATCCAATCGGGTATGCCTGAGCGGGTCCTGTACCATAAAGTGGCCCAACTGGTCGCCTCCAAAGGCATCCGCCGCGTCATCGGTATCGGACCGGCTTTGACCGCCTGCCAAGACCTTTTCCCGATGGAAATCAGCTGCTACCCGAATACAGAAGCACTCCTGAACAGTGACCGTCTCCAAGATTTTCATCAGGAGCTCATTCTGGTCAAAGGTGCACGGCAATTCCATTTTGAGCGGATCACCGAACGACTGGAAAAAAAGATACACGAAACCATACTCGAAGTCAACCTCGATGCGCTGGTCCACAACTTCAACCACTACCGCTCCCGTCTGGATCCCCGCACCAAGATCATCTGCATGGTCAAGGCCCATGGCTATGGTGCAGGTTCCTACGAACTGGCCCGAACCCTGCAGGAGCACCATTGCGACTACCTGGCTGTAGCGGTAGCTGATGAAGGAGTTGCCCTTCGCAAAGAAGGCATTACCCTCCCGATCCTGGTCATGAACCCGGAGTTCAATAGTTTCAACATCTTGTTCGAGTACAACCTCGAACCGGAGGTGTACAGTTTCCGACTGTTGGAGGGGCTGATTACCAAAGCACGGGAACAAGGGATCCATCACTTCCCCATCCACTTGAAATTCGATACCGGCATGCACCGGCTGGGCTTCCAGCAAGGCGATGTTCCGGCATTGCTGCGCCGTTTCCGGGACCTTTCACAAGAAACGGATAACAGGAAGCAGCCCTTGACCATCACCTCCGTCTTCTCCCACCTGGCGGGTAGTGACAGTGCCGAGTTTGATGATTTCACTGCAACTCAGATCGACCGTTTCAGCCACATTGCCAACGAGTTGGAAGCCGGACTGGGCCATCCTGTCCTCAAACACATCCTCAATTCGGCCGGCATTGAACGCTGGAACCGCTATCAGTTTGACATGGTGCGGCTGGGCATCGGACTCTATGGGGTAAGCGCCTCAGGCCAAGCGGGTCTGCGAAATGTCAGTACCTTAAAAACCACCATCCTGCAGATTCAGCAGGTCCCTTGTGGAGACACCATCGGTTACAGCCGCCGCACGCGCGTCCAACGTGATTCACGCATTGCCATCATCCCCATCGGGTATGCCGACGGGCTGGACCGTCATCTGAGCAATGGACAGGGACAGGTGCTGATTCAAGGCAAACGCTGTCCGATCGTCGGCAACATCTGCATGGATACCTGCATGATTGATGTCACGGACACCCAGGCACGAGAAGGAGATACCGTTGTGCTCTTTGGCGGAGAGTTGCACGTGGATGAGTTGGCCCGACAACTGGGCACCATCCCTTATGAAATCCTGACCTCGGTCTCCGCACGGGTCAAACGAATTTATTACCGGGAATAAAACCAAGCTTAACGACTGAACCATGTTACTGAAAATCCACCCCGACAATCCGAATCCCCGTGAAATCGCACGGGCGGTCAGTGTTTTACAAGAAGGAGGACTGATCATCTACCCGACCGACACGTTGTATGCCATTGGCTGCGATGCCTTGAACAGCCGTGCGGTTGAGCAGATCTGCAAACTCAAAGGTGTGGATCCGCAAAAAAGCAACTTGTCAGTCATCTGCTCGGACCTCTCCAACCTGAGCGAATATGCCCGGGTAAGCAATGATGCCTTCAAACTGATGAAGGCCAACCTGCCCGGTCCTTTCACCTTCTTGCTGCCTACCAGCAGCCGGCTGCCCAAAATCTACAAACACCGCAAGGAAGTGGGTATCCGGGTTCCGGACAACAACATCGCCCGCACACTCGTCAGGGAATTGGGCAATCCCATCCTCTCGATGTCCCTGACCGACGAATCGGATGACCTTCCACAAGAATACCGGACCGATCCGGAACTCATCCACGAAACGTTTGCCCACTGCATCGAACTGGTGATTGATGGAGGGATGGGCGGCCTGGAACCTTCAACCGTCATCAACTGCCTGGAGGCCCCCTTTGAAATCATCCGTGAAGGGAAAGGAGAATTGAACCTATGAAAAAGCTGATTATTTTTGACCTGGACGGCACTTTGCTGAACACTACCGGAGACATTGCCGCAGCAACCAATCATGCCCTGCAAACCTACGGCTACCCCACCCGAAGCGTTGCAGAGATCAAGAGTTTTGTCGGCAACGGCATCAACAAACTCTTTGAAAGAGCCCTTCCCCAAGGGCACAAAACCCAGGAAGATGTACTGCGCATCCGCTCGGCATTCATCCCCTACTACAACGCGCACGGCACCGAAAAGACCCATCCTTTTCCAGGAATGGTTGAACTGCTGGAAGTTCTCCAGGCCAAAGGCATCCTGCTGGCGGTTGCCTCCAACAAATACCAACAGGCCACCGAAAGCCTGATTCCCCATTTCTTCCCGACCATCCGTTTCTGCGCCGTTCTGGGGCAACGCGAAGGTATTCCGACCAAACCGGACCCGCACATAGTGGAAGAAATCCGCCGGTCAGCCGGTGTCGAAACCTCAGACATCCTCTATGTAGGAGACTCTGGAGTGGATATGCAGACGGCCATCAACGCAGGTGTGGAAGCGGCCGGTGTCACTTGGGGCTGTCGTCCTCGTCCTGAGTTGGAAAAGTTCAATCCCCGCTGGATTGTCGATCAGGCACAAGAGCTGCTAGTTCCAGCAGGCATTGGTGACACAGACAACCCGAGTACCGGGATGTAAGGTAGGCCCGATGCGCCGCAGTCAAAGCGACACGGGCGCAATGACAGGCAGCCATGTTTTCGTCGTGCAGGCACTCAAATTCCGCGTTGCACTTTGGACATTTCTTTTTCATCGTTCGACTGTGTAGCAATGGTTCGTTTCTCAATCGGCTGGGGCGATTTGGACTGCTGTTTCTTAAAGTTCTTCGTTCCAGGAATGCGCTGATTCATCCGCTGATTCCACTTCTTACGTTCGCTCACCCGTTTGAACCGCTTGGTGATGTCCTCGGCATAATTCATCCGCAAGGTATCCGTACGACGGATTTTCTCGGCTGATACCTCATTCTTGTATTTGGCCCTGGCCACGCCGAAATCAATATCATCCGGTGTGCCCCGCACATTCACACCAGCTTTGAAAGGCAAAGGAGATTCCAGGATGGAGATGTGGTAATCAAAACTCATGTCCAGGTTCTGCTTCCCACCAGCTGCCGCCTTGTAGCGGTCAATCTGCAGCACAAACGGATAGACCGTCACGGAACCGTCTTCTGCAATCATGTTCACTGAAATTTCCTCGATCAGGTTCTTTTCCTTGTTCTTGAACATCAGCAGATCGGCAATATCAGCAAAGGTATCTCCTTCCAACAGCACCAGGTCCTGGCCTCGAAGATTCATGGCTGCCCGCAGGGAAGGTATCTGGATGTTCATCAGCGAATCCAGCACCCCTTCTGCTGCAAAGTCCAGATGCACCTTGCCCTCCAGAGAAGACAACATCGGCACAAGAGAATCCAATGCCGGAAGCGTCTTGATCACTTCTCCCATATCCACATTGTTCAATCCCAACTCAAATCCGGTATAGCCATGCGCTGATGTGGCAGCCTGGTAAATCATCGATGCCTTCACACTACCACCTTTCGTCGCCTCAAAAGCCAGGTTCTCCAGGTACACATAACTGTTCTTGATTTCCACCTTTCCTTGCACATTGCCCAACTTCAAAGCGCCGTACTGTACCCGCTCAAGATGGGTCTGTAAATCAATATCCAGGTTATCGGGAATCTTTATCAGACGCATCGGAGGCGGCAGGGTATCGGCTTGCATGGCAGCTTCCGCAGCCGCTTCTGCCAAAGTCAGCTGTTCCCGCTGACGGTTTTCTTCCTGCTCGAGTTGTTCCCAGTTTACCTGTCCGTCCTGTTGCCCTTCTTGCTGGCCTTGCTGCTGTCCTTCCGCAGCCGCCTCAACCTGCTGGAATGCACCCAGGAGTTGTCCGACGTAAATCGCCCTTGAATCTACCTGCAGCTTACCCCGGATCTTTTCGCCGTTGACCAACGACATATAAGGCCTGTCCAGGTAACCGCTCAACGTGACATCCGATCTGCCCAGACGCACGTGGGCCTGATCCAGTTTCAACTGCCGGTTCTTGAACGCGACTTCGGTCTTTTTAAAGCGAAGCGGCAATTTCAATTGGGGGACACGCACATTCATTTCCGAGAAATTGAGCATGGCCGACGGATTCCAGACCGTATCATTGATCTGACTGGCATCCAGGTTGATTTCTCCATGTCGCAAAAAGGCCCGAATATCCCCGATTTTACCAGAAACCGTATCGGCGACCATATCAAAATGCAACTGTTGCCGATTCGGCCGGTCTGCCCGGGGCTCCAGACGGGCATTGGCAGTCCCCTGCCGACAGAACACACGCAGGGAGTCACCTTTTCCAAGCATCATCCGTTTGAGTCGGGCGTCCGCCTGTACTTGGAACAACTGTGTCGTATCGGTCGGACGTTCTGACTTCACATGCAGGAAAAGACTGTCTGCATTGGCCATCAGACTAGAAGTAGCCAGCCGGATATGGTTGACCTGTGCTTTGGCACCCAAAGACTTGCCACCGATAAAGCGCAGGTTCGCTTCGCTGTTGACTTCAAAACCGGAAGTCGTATCGCGAATCACCAGGTCCCGGGTATCGAGCTTTCCTAAGGCAAATATCTTTCCGTAATCGCTGTTGCGCAAGGTCGAAAGCCGGGTCCTGACGCGAAGATCCGTATCCACCTGGCCGCCCAGTTCGATAGCGGAAGTCCAGGGGAAGGTCTGCCGGATGGCATTCAGATCCACTTGTGCCTGGGTATTGACACTCAACAACGGATCGGCAAACACATCCGTCAACTTCGCGTTCAACAGGATATCCGTATTCATTCCCCGCAGTTGGAAAATCTTCAAATCCACAAATGAGGTATCATTCCGCGCCCGGTCAAGGTACACATCAAAATCAGCCGCCAGATAATCAATGGCATACGGCAACTGATCGTATTTGGCAGAAGCCTCCTCCACCGTCAAGCCGAAGGTGATAACCGGCCATTGGTCCGGGCCATAAATCCCTTGGACGGTACCTCCGATCTGCATCTTTCCGTCCGCTTTCAGACCTTCCTGGGACATGATGTGCTTGGGCACCAGGGCCAACATCTTTTCTATGGAAGGGGCTTTGGCTCCCACCTGCAGATTCACCTCAACCTGTTTCCTGTCCAGGGGCCTCAAGTCTCCGCTAAGCGACAACACCAGATCATTCACACCCAGACTGGCATCCGTCAAACGAAGCGTCCGGGTCTCGTTCCGCCACCCCATCTTTGTATGGAAGTCCACCGAAACGCGCCTGGCCCAACGCTGACCACCCTGTCGGAAAGAGACACTGGCACAAGAAAGATCCAATCCCATCAGGGCTCCCCGCTCCATCATACCGATGCGTAATCGGGTATCCAGATCCCGCAACCGCAAGGAGGTTCCCGTGGTCCGGTCCAGGTAAGTGAGACGTGCCCCATTGAGGACCAGTTCTTTAAGGAAGATGGCTCTGATTCCCGGGATAGACAGTTCAGGCGACTTCGGCTGCGGCTCCGACGGCTGTCCTGACAACGAATCAGAACGGATCATCTCCCAATTGGCTTGTCCCGCCGCATTCCTTCGGGCAAAGACCCGAGCACTGTCCAAAGCAATCTCCTGAATAAGCAGATGTTTCTTGAACAACAAAGCCAACGGCTTGAATTCCACCTGGCATCGGTCAAAGGCCAGGAGCGTCGTATCGTGGACCTGCAACTGACCTTCCTGCAGACGGACCCCCAAACGCGGGAAGGTGGAAAAGAACGTGACATCCACTTCCTCCAACGATAGCTCCGCCTCCAGGTTCTCGTTAACCAGACGTTGAACAATCGGGGTCACCTTTTCCGGGGTAACCACAACATACATCAGGATGCCGGCGGAAACCACCAACAGACCCACTATTCCCAATATCGTCCAAATCAGGACTTTCAAGCATTTTTTCAATTTCCTGTTCGCTGTCATAATTTCCAAAGTTACAAAGAGAATCCCGATCTGCAAAAAATGTCCTAACTTTGGCGCATGAACTGGTTGGAAATCATCGGAACCGCGGTAGGCCTCGTCTACCTGTACCTGGAGTACAAAGCCAGCATCTGGCTCTGGATAGCGGGAATTGTCATGCCCGCCATTTATGTTGTTGTCTATTATCAGGCCGGACTTTATGCCGATGTCGGCATCAACATCTATTACCTGCTGGCCGCTTTTTACGGTTTATGGGTCTGGTTCCGGCCGACTGACAAAAAAAGTGACTCCCAAAATCAATTGGGAATCACTCATCTTCCAAAAAAATACCTGCCGGCTATGGCCGCATTGACGCTGATCCTGACGGTCGCTTTTGCCCTGCTGCTGGATCATTACCTGGCCCCGGGGGCAAGACGCTGCTATATCTGCATTCCTGTTTTGTCTGCGATTACTTTCGGATTGCTTCCTTTTGCCGCCTGCTTTGTTTCCGGCATGGAAGCGCTGAAGCTGGCCGCTGTGGGCTGTCTGGTGTTTACCGTTACCACCTGGCTGTTTACCGCCATTCAGGAGCGGCTTTCCACCGGCCCTGCTGCGAAGGCCTCGGCATTTTTCAGCGCTGTCAGCTTGTATATGGCTGCCCAGTGCTTTATGGGAATTCTGCTGTGAGCCAAAAGCC
>CALCYB010000155.1 GCA_937906485.1 uncultured Rikenellaceae bacterium | reverse complement strand
TGTAGTACTTAATCCGCAATCAGGAACAGTAACCGAAGAATATCCCGAGGCCCCAATCATTGCAAAAAAACTTGCGAAAAAGAAAGCAACAACAAAAACAGTTGCAGATAAATTTATTGAGTCTTCTTATGATGAAAACGGAGTATTTAATGGCATCAAATTTAAAAACGAAAATAAATTCAACTTCGCTTTTGACTGCGTTGATGCTATTGCAGAAAAAAATCCCGATAAACTTGCAATGATGTGGGTTGCAAACGATAAAACCGACAGAAAATTCACTTTCAGTGATATGAAAAAATACTCAAACAAAACCGCAAATTACTTTGAATCACTCGGTATTAAAAAAGGTGATACAGTAATGCTTGTACTTAAAAGACATTACCAGTTCTGGTTTTCTATGCTTGCACTTCATAAAATCGGTGCAATTGCAATACCTGCAACAAACCAGCTTGTAGAACATGATTTTGATTACAGGTATAAAGCAGCTAAAGTAAAGGCAATTGTTTGTACTGCAGACGGCGATGTTTCTCTTGAGGCAGAAAAAGCTGCTAAAAACTATCCCGAAATGGTAAAAATCATAGTTGGCGGAAATAAAGAAGGCTGGCACGATTTCAATGTTGAAATGGAGCGCTTTAGTACACACTATGAAAGATGCGAAAACTCTCCTTGCGGAAATGACCCAATGCTTATGCTCTTTACATCAGGAACAACAGGTTATCCAAGAATTGCAACACATTCTTACAAATATGCACTCGGTCATTATCCAACTGCAAAGCATTGGCATAATGTAAATCCTGACGGACTCCACTTCACCATCTCTGACACCGGTTGGGGTAAAGCTCTCTGGGGTAAGCTTTACGGTCAGTGGCTCTGCGAAGCAGCACAGTTCACCTATGACTTTGACCGTTTCCATTCGGAAGATATCTTACCGATGTTTGCGAAATACCATATCACAACATTCTGTGCACCGCCTACAATGTATCGTTTCTTCATCAAAGAAGATTTATCAAAATATGACCTTTCTTCTATCGAGTATGCAACAACAGCAGGCGAAGCATTAAATCCTGAAGTTTTCAATCAGTTCAAGAAAGCAACAGGTCTTACCATTATGGAAGGTTTCGGTCAAACTGAAACAACATTATCTATTGCAAACTTTGTTGGTTCCACACCAAAAATCGGTTCTATGGGACGCCCAAGTCCGCTTTATGATGTAGTTGTTCTTGATCCCGATGGCAATGAATGTAAAGTAGGAGATACAGGCGAAATCTGCATCCGTACTAAAGAGGGAACACCTTGTGGTTTGTTTATAGGATATTATCTTGATGAGGATAAGACAAATGAAGTATGGTATGATGGATATTATCATACAGGAGACCAGGCAACAATGGACGAAGATGGATATCTTTGGTATGTTGGTCGTATTGATGATGTAATCAAATCATCAGGTTACCGTATCGGTCCTTTTGAAATCGAAAGCGTTATCATGGAACTTCCTTACGTATTAGAATGTGCAATAACTCCTGTTCCTGATGAAGTAAGAGGGCAGATTGTAAAAGCAACAATTGTTCTTGTAAAAGGAACTAACGGAACAGATGAACTGAAAAAAGAAATTCAGGAATATGTTAAAACACATACTGCTCCTTATAAATATCCAAGAATAGTTGAGTTTGTAGATGAACTTCCAAAAACAATCAGCGGAAAAGTAAGAAGAGTCGAAATCCGTAAGAACGATTTGAAAAAAATGGGTAAATAATTGATATATAAAGGAGATGTTAAAAAACTCCAGACTGCAAAAAGTAGGATATATCAATTTAAAGTGTGAAATTGATAAAGGGTAGTAATGAAATATCAATTAAAATAAGATTTTTCATTATCCATCAAAAAATCCTTTTGTATCAAATAAATAATGAATAGTACAAAGAAAAAACCGTCGATGACCCGACGGCTTTTTTCATTGGCACCCTCAACGGGAATCGAACCTGTAACTGCCCCTTAGGAGGGGGCTATTATATCCATTTAACTATGGAGGCGTATTTTTTTATTAACTACTTGATTATTATACACTAATCACGGCTTATTTTCAAGTGCTTTTACGCTTTTTGTTTTGCCTTATGCCGCAAAAAATCGGTTTATTATGAAAAACCGCTTAAAAAAAAGAAAAAGTGAATAATTATTTGTTTTAAATTGATATAGACAAAATTCGATTTTGGTACTAAAATAATAAGGCTGAATAATGTTTTTAAAAAATGTATAAATAAAGTTGATTATTTCACTTCCCAAGTAGCTCCGCTGCGCAAAAGCTCGTCAACGGAATGGATGGGTGAATGTTCTTGCACATCGATGACCTGATCCCGTACGTTGTCGTCATAGGTCTTGTCCGCCACATCCCGGATAACACCCAAGGCAACGGGCAGATCCGGATACTTCATATCCACGAGCATGCTGTGGATGCCGATGTTCGGATTGTGGGCATCGTGAACGAGCAGGTCTTTTTCGGTAATGCCGTTCTCGCCGATGGTCACGGATTTGATCTGCATACCGTCGAGAATCAACCCCTTGTCACGGTTCTTTCCGTAGATCATCGGTTCGCCATGACGCAGGACGATGGTGCGGTCCGCACGGTGTTCGCGGTCGGTAATCAGTGAATGGGCACCGTCGTTGAAAATCATACAGTTGACCAGCATTTCGGTCACAGCGGTACCATCATGTTTGGCGGACGCCAGCAGGATTTCCTGATTGAGTTTCAATTCGCTGTCGATACTGCGGGCGAAGAAGGTACCGCGCGCACCCAACACCAGGGATCCGGGGTTGAACGGGTGTTCCACGGTTCCATAAGGAGAGGTCTTGGTGATCATACCCAACTTGGAGGTCGGAGAATATTGACCTTTGGTCAGACCGTAGATCTGGTTGTTGAACAACACGATGTTGATATCGATGTTTCTGCGGATCGCATGGATGAAGTGGTTACCTCCCGTCACCGGTGGCTTGCCAGATGGTCAGCGTCGGATTGGCCACTTTCATACCGGTAGAGATTGCTGTGGCACGACCGTGGATACTATGGAATCCAAAAGTATTCATGTAATAAGGCAGACGGGACGAACAACCGATACCGGAAACGAAAACATAACGTTCCTTGGAGTAATTCAATGCTTCGGACACTTCGGGCAAAGCGCGTTGCAAGGAAGCCAAAACAGCGTGGTCACCACATCCGGGGCACCATCTTACTTCTTGATTGCTCTTGAAATCTTGTGCTGTATATTTCATCTCAATTTAATTTTCGGGATTAAAACAATTTGTTGACGGCATCCAGGATATCTTTCACGATAAACGGCTGTCCTTGTACTTTGTTACATTGATGGTACTCGAATTGAGGATGTTTGGCTCTGAGGTAGTTCACAAACTGACCACTGTTCAACTCACATACGATGATCTTCTTGAAACGGGCAAACACCTCTGCCGTGTTTTTCGGAAGCGGATTGATGTAATCGAAATGAGCCAATGAAACGGATTTTCCTTCGGCCTGCAATTCTTTGACTGCAGAATAGAGGTGACCGAAAGTACCGCCCCAGCCGACCAACAAAACGTCTGCGCTTTCTTCACCGATGACTTCGAGTTCAGGAATGTAGTTGGCAACGCGGGCCACTTTTTCAGCACGGTCAGCCACCATCATTTCGTGGTTCAGCGGATCGGACGAAATGACCCCGGCCGGGTTCTTTTCCAGACCACCGACACGGTGTTCGAGACCGGGTGTTCCCGGCAAAGCCCATTTGCGCGCGTAACGTTCAGGATCACGCTCAAAAGGTTTGTAAGGACCTTCGCATTCGGTAATGATGGGAGGAACGATGGCCGGATAATCCTTCATTGAC
>CALCYB010000154.1 GCA_937906485.1 uncultured Rikenellaceae bacterium | reverse complement strand
CCATGTTGACCATCGCACCGACCGGAACCACCAGTCTGATGACTCAGACCACCTCCGGCATTGAACCGGTGTTCCTGCCCTTCTACAAACGCAGAAGAAAAGTCAACCCCAACGACCGGAATGTAGTCATCGCCTTCAAAGATGAAAACGGAGACTGCTTTGAAGAATATTTCGTCTTCCACCATCATTTCCTGACCTGGTGCAAGACTGCCGGCTACGATCCCGAGCAAGTCAAAACCTGGGGAGAAGAACAAATCCAGGCTTTGGTCGCCAAATCCCCTTACCACAAAGCCACCTCCAACGACATTGACTGGGTGGCAAAAGTGAAGATGCAAGGACAGATGCAGAAATGGGTGGACCACTCCATCAGCGTAACGGTCAACCTTCCGCGCGATATCAGCGAAGAAATGGTAGCAGAAGTGTACCGCACCGCCTGGGAATCCGGTTGTAAAGGCATCACCGTTTACCGCGACGGTTCCCGTACCGGCGTACTGGTTTCATCCAAAGAAGGCGGAGACAACATCATCAAGCCCAAAAAACGTCCCAAATCATTGGAGGCCGACGTCATCCGTTTCAAGAACGGCACCCAACAATGGATTGCACTGGTCGGTAAACTGAACGGAAAACCGTATGAAATCTTCACCGGTCTGCTGGACGAAGACACCCGTTCCATCCCCAAGGCCATCACCAAAGGATGGATTGTCAAAGAACAGGATGACCGTGGAGTTACCCGCTACGACTTCCACTACAAGGACGGCTACGGCTATCCTGGCGTATCCGGAGGAATTTCCCACATGTTCAACAAGGAATTCTGGAACTACGCAAAATTCATTTCCGGCGTTATGCGGCACAACGTTCCGATCATTGACATCCTGAACATCATCAAGGGACTGGATCTGGACAATGCAAGCATCAACTCCTGGAAAAACGGGGTGGAACGTGCGCTGAAACAATACATCCCGAACGGTACCCGCGACGAGTCCGGCCAAAGCTGCGAAAAATGCGGATCCAAGAACCTCATCTACCAGGAAGGCTGCCTGATCTGTCAGGACTGCGGACACGGAAAATGCGGTTGATGAAAACAATACCCATTGGCCATGAATATCATCCTCTACCCCAACGCCAAACTCAACATCGGGCTCAGGGTTACTGAAAAAAGACCGGACGGCTTCCACAATCTGGAAACCGTCTTTGTTCCATTTACAGGACTCCAAGATATCCTGGAGATCTGTGAAAGCAGCAACTTCTCGTTCACGGCTTACGGCCGGCCTTACAGCCTGCCGGACAATGACCAGGAAAACGAAATCTGCGTCCGGGCCTGGCGTCTGCTGGAACAGGACTTCCACCTGCCGCCGGTCGCCATCCACCTCTACAAGAACATCCCGATTGGTGCGGGACTGGGAGGCGGATCAGCGGACGGGGCATTCACCTTATCGGGTCTGAACCGCCTCTTCCAATTGGGACTCTCGCAGCAGCAGCTTGTCGCCTACGCCAGCCGCTTGGGCAGTGATTGTCCCTTCTTCATCCACAACCGTCCGATGTATGGTACCGGACGAGGTGAATTGCTGGAACCCTTCTGTTCAGCAGTACTGGACCAGGTACTGGCCCAAGAGCACCATCAGATCCGGCTCATCACTCCAGAGATTCATGTCTCCACCCCTCAGGCCTACCGTGGCATTACACCCCGACGATCGTTCGGAACACCACGCCCTGAAAACGAAGCGGATCTGCGGGAATTGATGCTCCTCCCGCTGGAACAATGGAAAGGACTTGTGGAAAATGATTTTGAAAAGACAGTATTTGCCACCTTCCCGGCCCTCCAATCCATCAAGGAACAACTGTACCGGGACGGAGCCATTTATGCAGCCATGAGCGGAAGCGGATCCGCCATGTTCGGTATTTTTCCGAAATAAACAATCAAAAGAGGCACCCCTCTGCTACAACAGGCGCCTCTTTTTCTGTACTAAAACCTAAACCTATATAATAGATGCAAGTAATGGGTAAAACGTTGCACGATACCCAAACTTTTTTTTACCTTTGTTTCGATTTACCTACTTAAACTGACTATTTGAACATTGCTATGAAGAAAAATTGCCTGATCCCCCTGCTCTTGTGTCTGTCTGCCGTGCTGTCTGCCCATACCCCGCAAGACCCCGAAAAAACGACTCAAGACGGAACTGATGAACACATCAGCATCCGGTTTGACCTCCGCTTCGACGGAGCGTTCATCGGCTATCGGAACAAACCTGTCGAAACAGGATTTGATGGCAAATACTTCAACCTGGCCATTGATGGCAACATCAGTGAACAGTTCTCGTACAGCCTGCGTCAGCGCCTATACAAGGACAATGGCATCCCGACCAATTTCTTCAAGGCAACCGACTGGGCCTACCTGACCTACCACATCACCCCCCAATGGAACATTTCTGCCGGGAAACAGGTGGTGCTCATCGGTGGGTACGAATATGACCAGGCCCCGATCGACGTCTATTTCTGGTCTGATTTCTGGAACAACGTCAACCCCTTTCAAATCGGAGTAACCGCCGGATACAACAGTCCGGACGGCCACCATGCCATCAAGGCACAAGTGACCAATTCCCCCTTCTCTACGGAAGTGCTGGACAACTGCTTTTCCTACAACCTGATCTGGTACGGAAACATGGGCAATTTCAGCACCATCTACTCCTACAATGCCGTTGAATACAAAAACAACCACTTCATCCATTACCTGGCCTTGGGGAACCGGTGGGCACAGAACTGGTTCAGCTGGGAATTAGACTACATGAACCGGGCTTCCGCCCAACAGGCCAACCCCTTGAGCGACTTCTCCATCATCAGCCGGATGACCTTCGACCTGGGCCCCCACACCACCCTCTTCATCAAGGGAGGATGGGACCAGAACAAGGCACAGGCTGCAGGCACCCGATGGGAAAATACGTATGACCGCTATGTCCTTCCGGGTGTTCAATACGCTTTCTACGGCGGCGGGATTGAATTCTATCCCATTGAACGGCTCAAGAAGACCCTTCGGCTGCATGCTTTCCTGTACAGCAACAACCAAAGCCCCCAACCGATATCCTGTCATGTCGGTGTCCGCTGGCAAATGAATGTATATAAAAAATAACCTATCACCCGACCTATGCGTAAAATGAAATTCTTGACCAAGCGAAGAATTGAAGCGGGCGTTTTCCTGATCGTCTTCTTCGCTTTCTTTGGAGGAATGGGTCATGTCATGGGGGTTCCCAACATGATGAACACCCTGATGAACACCTCCCACGATCTGTTGTTGAATACCGTATTCTACCTGATGGGGATTACCGTCCTGACCGGAGCCTTGTCCAAACTCTTCGTTGAGTTTGGTGTCGTACGTCTGTTGGAAGTCCTGCTGCGCCCCCTGATGAAACCGCTGTACAACCTCCCTGGAGTTGCAGCCTTGGGCGGTGTCATGACCTTCCTGTCGGACAACCCGGCCATCATCAGCCTCTCCAAAGACTCCAACTTCAGCCATTACTTCAAAAAATACCAACTCATCTCGTTGACCAACTTTGGTACTGCATTCGGTATGGGACTGGTGGTAATTGTGTTCATGGCCGGACGCGGCTATGCCTCTGCTGCCCTGGTCGGTCTGATTGGGTCCTTCGCAGGCAGTATCGTATCCACCCGACTGATGCAACGCTCCCTGCTGAAACACTATCCGGAACTGAACGACGAAATCAAAGGCGGAGACGAGCAACAAATCTCCTTCAAAAGTGAAGGCAATACCTTCCTGCGGGTGTTGAATGCCCTGCTGGACGGAGGAAAGACCGGGGTTGATCTTGGTCTGGCCATCATTCCCGGTGTGCTGATCATTTCTTCCGTTGTGATGATGCTCACTTTCGGTGCCGGAGAAAACGGTTACGATGGTAGCGCCTACCAAGGTATCGGCCTGCTGCCCTTGCTGGCCGGCAAGATCAATTTTGTCTTTGAATGGCTCTTCGGTTTCACCAACCCGGAACTCGTAGCCTTCCCGATCACCTCGCTGGGTGCTGTCGGTGCTGCATTGGGATTGATTCCCAAATTCCAGGCAGCCGGTCTGATTGACGGAAACGCCATCGCTGTATTTACGGCTATGGGGATGTGCTGGAGCGGTTACCTGAGTACCCACACCGCCATGATGGACTCCTTGGGTTACCGTAAACTGACCTCAAACGCCATCATCGCACACACCTTCGGTGGCTTGGTAGCCGGCATCACCGCCCACTGGGCTTATGTATTGTTCGCCTTGCTTTAATCGGTAACCGGTACAATCGTAAACTTTTCCTGAAGGAAAGCCGGATGATAGGACAATTTTGCCTTGCGCAGTCCTTCCTGGCCGGCATCGTCCTCACGGTTAATATAGAGCATACCCGATGACTCCGCTTCCACAAAACTGCGGTTGATCATCGGGTATGCGCCATCTATCCGGGAAAAGGCCTTCTCAATATGCACAATGAACGTATCCTCATTGAGGGGTTCCCCAATGGTATAGGCCACCATTTCCCCGTTCAAACGCAAGATTCCTCCCCGCAGACCAAGGGACTGAAAATGCTGGAGCACTTTCCTTCCGGCACAAGTCTCCTGATGCAGGGACTGGTTGTGCCGGCATCCGTTCTCCAGGCACCACTGCCGGTTCATCTGCAAGCACTCTGCCAGCTGCCGGGCACACCGTTCGGAATCCGTAGGGTCCATTCGCTCGTAACTCCAATCCGCATTACGCAAAAAACGTGAGATAAAGTTGCGTTTGGCCTGGTATTTCTTGCCACGCAGTTGCAACAAATCTTCACGATGATAAATATAGTCAAAACTGTCCCGCAAAGGGACCACCTCCCAGGTCATTCCCGGGAACCAGTCCTCCAGATGGGTCAGGTCCTCCGTCGTCAGACAATTGATACGGAAAGGACGCCCGAGTTGGCGAGCATCCTCAACAAGGGCCTGCAACGGCACTGCAGGATCTCCACTTCCAGCCGGGAAGAGATAATCCACCGGACCGTCATCCGTGTGCATGGATCGGACCACCAGCCAATCACCGTAGCGGGCAATCCGAGTCCCGTAACTTTCTGCCCACATAAACAAAGTGGTAAAACAATACTCCGTCATACGGGAATTCTTCACGCGCAGACAGGCATCCACCCAAGGTTTGTCTGACAATTCTATTTCTTTGAATACCAACATATCATCGATTGAAATCAATCATTTATCCACTGATCGATCAAGGCTTTGATCTCTTGTTGCATCGCCTCGTCAAAAGAAGCAATCTTCGCGCCATGACTGGCCTTCGGTGCCACATAGATCCGAATGTTCTCTCTGCCAAAATCCGGCACCCGAACCGCAGACCAGGGGTCGTATTCTCCATAGATGAAGATCATCTGGGCATCGCCTCGTTCCAGGAAATCCATCAGGCGGTTGTACAAAGAGGCATCAAAATCCAGGTCCAAACCTTGGGGAATAAAAATCCGTTCAAGATAACCTTCTGTCGAATCTATCTGGGTATAGGCCCTGAACGGTTCCAGATCGTACCCGTAATAGCCCAGTTCCTTGGCCGCCTGAATGAAGAAAGGGGTTGTCGCGGTCTGATGATCGAAGTATCCCGGATCAGATACCTGAACAAAACACTCAAACAATTCCCGGTCGCCGGCATCAAGTGCCGGAAGCACCTCTTGCGGAAAACCCATCTGCCAGAAAGCAAAGGGAAACTCAAGCACGGTGTAATCATACACCTCTTCTACAGGGATGGAGAAACGGTAACGGTTGGCCTGACACAAAGAATCAAAAGCCGGCATCAGAGCCGCCTTGCGCTTGAGTATCTCGATCTGCAGGGCCTGGATGTGCTGCCGCTGCGCTGCTGTTCCGACCGAATCCGCCAGATAGGGCTCATGACGACCATCTTCCGCAGCACGGCACAAAGGCCCGACATAGGGAACCGCCAGATCCATATCGTTGGGGTAATGGGCTGTATAAATCAACGTATTATGTCCACCCTTGCTGGCACCTGTCGCCACCCAGGCACCCGGATAAACGGATTTGAACGCTTGGACGACCTGATGAAGGTCGTGTGCCTGATTGTGACCGTTAAAATGGGTCCAGTCACAAGGATCGGGCACTGACTCCAGAAAATACCGGTGTTCCACTACCAGGATGTTGGCATCCAGCAGCTCCGAAAGCTCGTTGCGATAATGGGGATTCAGTGCATAATGGGCACCATAGCCCTCGGTCACCAGTACGGTCGGGCGGTCATATCCCCGGTGACAGACAAACACACGTTGCTGGAACGTGCCGTTTTCAGGATGGTGAGGATCGACGGGCTGCGTAAAGCGGACCAGGAACTTCTCGGGGAAATGGGTTGTTTCAAGCGGTTGGACAGCATAGGCTTGGGACAAGGACTCCAGCCGGCTGGAGAGCGTCTGTGCCGGCAGAATGGGCCACAACCCGAGACTGATCAGCAACAAAACAAATAAGCGTTTCATCTTCATACGAATCATTTTAATCAGACAAACAAAAGTAACAAAATTATACCTATTTTTGCAAATTGATTAAAATAGACAAATACCGATGAAAAACTTTGTAGAAGAATTGCAATGGCGGGGTATGATCCATGATATTATGCCTGGAACAGAAGAATTATTGAAGAAAGAAATGGTCTCCGCATACGTAGGGATTGACCCGACTGCGGATTCTCTCCATATCGGCCACTTGGTCAGCATCATGATCCTGAAGCATTTTCAACAATGCGGACACAAACCCTACTCCCTGATCGGCGGTGCCACCGGAATGATCGGCGACCCTTCCATGAAGTCTGCCGAACGGAACCTGCTGGATGAAGCCACCCTTCGCCACAACCAGGCTGCCATCAAAGCCCAATTGTCCCGTTTCCTGGATTTTGACAGCGATGCGCCGAATGCTGCCGTACTGGTCAACAATTACGACTGGATGAAGGACTTCACCTTCCTGGCATTCATCCGGGACATCGGCAAACACATCACCGTCAACTACATGATGAGCAAGGACTCCGTAAAAAAACGCCTCTCCGGAGAAGCCCGCGAAGGGATGTCCTTTACGGAATTTACCTACCAACTGGTCCAAGGTTATGACTTCCTGTACCTGTACGAACACTGCGGCTGCAAACTCCAGATGGGAGGCAGTGACCAATGGGGCAACATCACCACCGGCACCGAACTGATCCGCCGCAAACTGGGAGGAGAAGCCTTTGCCCTGACCTGTCCCCTAATCACCAAAGCCGACGGTGGAAAATTCGGTAAAACAGAAAAAGGAAACATCTGGCTGGACGCCCGCTATACCTCTCCCTACACGTTCTATCAATTCTGGCTCAACGTCAGTGATGCGGATGCAGAACGCTACATCAAGATCTTCACCATGCTTACCCGGGAAGAAATCGAAGCAGCCATCGCTGAACATCAGACAGCCCCTCACTTGAGAAACCTGCAGAAACTGCTGGCCCGTGAAGTGACCATCATGGTCCATGGTCAGCAAGAGTATGAAAAAGCCGAAAGTGCCTCTCAGATCCTTTTTGGAGGAAAAGCCGATCCCGCAGCACTGAAAGCTTTGGACGAACAGACCTTCCTTTCTGTTTTTGAAGGAGTTCCGCAGTTTGAAATCAGCAAGGCCCAACTCTCTGACAACCTTTTGGATGTCCTGGCTGTGCACAGCGGTGTCTTCCCCTCCAAAGGAGAGTGTCGGAAAATGATTCAGGCCGGCGGTCTGTCCATCAACAAAGAAAAATGCAATTCGCTGGAGAAACTTCTCCAAGAAGAAGACCTTATCCAGAACCAGTACATCCTGGTTCAGAAAGGCAAGAAGAACTATTATCTTTTAAAGTTTGTGTAATGGAAGGACAAAGTACCCGCCAACTCAAGGTAGCCCGTCAACTGCAAAGAGATCTTGCAGAAATCCTTCGGGCCAAAGGAATGGCCGCTTTTGGTGGAGCCATGATTACCGTCAGTGAAGTCCGCATCAGCCCGGACCTTGCCGTTGCCAAGGTTTTCGTCAGCATCTTCCCCTCCAGCAAGGGCCATGAAGTCCTGCACTTGCTGGAAGAACAGAACAAATCCATTCGAGGAGAACTGGGAAGACTGGTAGCCAAACAATTGCGCATCGTTCCTGAATTGATTTTTGCCTTGGATGAATCACTGGATTATGTAGAACACATTGATGAATTGCTGAAAAAGTGAGGTTTCCGCTGTTCATCGCCCGGCGCTACCTGTTCGCGCGCAAATCGCACCATATCATCAACACCATCTCGATGATCAGTGCAGTCGGCATCGCTGTCGGTACGGCTGCATTGATCATTGTGCTGTCTGTCTACAATGGTTTTGGCCGGGTTGTTGAACAAATGTACCATCAGGTGGATGCCGACCTGAGAATTGAAGCCAAACAAGGCAAGACATTTCTGTACCAGCCCCAATCAGAAGCAAAATGGCAGCAACTTGCCTCCGATCCCCGTGTCAAAGCCATCTGTCCCATTCTGGAGGAACATGTATTTGTCACCTACGACGGACGCCAAAGTGTTGCTGTCGCCAAAGGGGTGGACTCCTTGTACGAAGCCATCACTCCGCTTGCCGGCCAATTGGTCGAAGGAGATTTTGAATTGCATCACGGAGAGATTCCTCAAGTGGTAGTCGGCCGGGGAATTGCCCGGGATCTGGGCATCATGATCCGTTTCCTGGATCCGCTTGAGGTGTATTATCCCGACCCGGAGCGTGCCATCTCCCTAATGAACCCTGCGGCCTCCTTGCGCAGCGAATCCTTCTTTGTGGTTGGGAAAGTCGCATTGGAACAACAATTTGACCAAACCTATTTCTTCGCTCCCATTGACCGGATCCGTCACCTGACTGCGCGATCCGAACATGCCGTCTCCTACCTTGAAGTCCATCTGACTCCACAGACCCCAGTGGAAGACTTCCAAAAAACATACAGCCAGATTCTGGGAGAAGATTTCCGCTTACTGGACCGCTACCAGCAAAATGAGACCATCTACAAGATGATGACTTATGAAAAAGTCGCCATCTTTCTGATTTTCTTTTTTATCCTCCTCATTGTCGCGTGCAATGTATTCGGATCACTATCCATGCTGATTCTGGAAAAGAAAGCAGACATCCAGACTTTCCGGGCCATGGGTACCCGGGAGTCGCTGCTACGCAGAATATTTCTTTATGAAGGCATGCTGATCACCGGTCTTGGTGCAGCCGTCGGCATGGTACTGGGACTGCTTCTATGTTGGTTGCAGCAAACATTCGGATGGATCCAGATGCCCGGTAACTTCATTGTCCAGGCATACCCGATTGAAGTCCATTTCCAGGACGTTCTCTGGGTATTTACAGGTATCTTCCTGATCTCTTCCCTATTATCAGCACTCCCGGCCTACAACCGACATCTTTTCCTGTTGGCCCTTCTGCTGCTGCCGGTCGGCTGCAGGCCCACTTCTCCGGCCCGCGCCTTAGCTCAGGTAGAAAGTTACATCCATTCGGATCCGGAGCGAGCCCTGGCGGTTCTGGACTCGATGGACCGGCAGGAGCTGACCTCGCGACGGGACCGTGCCCACTACGCCCTGCTCAAATCCATGGCCCTGGACAAGAACTACATCGACTTGACTTCCGATTCGGTCATAGCCCCTGCCGTAGCCTATTACAGCAAACATGGTACAGCAGACCAGAAGATGAAGGCGTATTTTTATCAGGGCAGGATTCATCAGAATGCATACGACTATGACCAGGCACTGCTGTCGTATGCAGATGCACAAGAGTGGATGGACGGGTCGGAAGATTATTATCAGATGGGGATCATATACAGCTCGCAAGCTTTCTTGTATGGAAAAATCTATAATTATGACTTGCAAAAAGAGTACATTGATCTGGCCAAGAAAGCCTATGCCCGAGCGAATGACTCTGCAAGAATTGCCAGGTGCCAAGTAGACGAAGCCATTTATTATCAGTCGATTCTGGATTGGGAACGTGCAGACTCTGTTTATCAGTGTCTTAGGTGGACGGAATTGGATTCGAGGCTGAAGTTAATTGTCGATAGGAACTATGCTCGCATGCTCTTGTTGCAACCCGAGCCAGATGCAAAAAAGGCCAGATTTATCCTGGAAAATTCATGTGGCGTACTATCAGAGACCTACGTCTCTGCGAGCACAGGCGTCTATGCCTACGCTTTGGTGCTATTGGCAGAAGATGATTTGGCGGAAAAGCAGATTTTACGATATAAGAGTTATATAAATCAGCAACGAGGCAACAATTTTGACTATTGGCTATATCTTATCGAAAAACATAGAGGGAACACGTCAAGCGCACTGGAATGCTTGGAATATGATTACGAGCAACAGACGCGGAAGGTTCGTCAAGTTTTATCAGAATCGCTGCCTAATGTAGTATATAACTACAAAGTACGTCAACACCAGATTTTTGAGCAGCGGGCAAACAGGATTACAGCTCTCACGATAATGCTTTGTGTCTTGTTGCTCATTATTCTTATATGGAGCTATTCCTTCTACAAGAGATACCAGCAAGAACAGCAGAATAAGAATCTCATACTTCAAGAGACGCTTGATGATTTACTGATCGAAAATAAAGAGAAGCAGATTATTGCGAATCGCTTGCAAGGCAGTTTGAAGAATATTCTCCGGCAGCAGCTGGAATTCCAGAAAATAATTAAAAAGTACATTGATCTGACATCTGGGGATACAAGCGGACGGAATCATCTTCTTCAAACCTGGCTAGCAATGCAGGAAGACCAAAAGCTGTTTGCTGAATTGATGACTATTGTCGATAATGAAACCTCTGGAGCAATCACTCTCCTTCGCGACCAGAAAATCCTCAAAGAATATGAGTTTTATTATTTGTGCTCATTTCTTCTTGGCTTGGACTCAAGTAGCATTGCGGTTCTGATGAAAACAACTACGCAATATGTCTATAAAGTAAAAAGGCAGATTAAGTTAAAACTTAGTTCTTCTGAAGTAGAAACAGCGAAAAATCTGCTGAATTTCCTCTAAGTCATAAGACCAAAATCATTAGGTCAGATTGTTTTTAAGCCGGGTCAGAAATTTCTGATAATAAAATTTGTAACCAGCAGTTATACAGGAGGTTGTAAAATTGTCGGGTCAGATTTTTTTTTGCCCGGGTCAGGTGTCATTTTGCAAGATCTTTATTAGTTTTGAAATCAAAATTAATAAAGCCATGAGAAAAACATTATCCTTGAAAATTCTAATCTTATCTGCTCTCTATTGTTATACAAGTGACCGATCCTATCGTAATACCCCTCAATCCTCCTCTATAAAATTATTACCAATGAAAGTTTTACTCAGAACGTTTATCGTAAGCCTCTTCTTGGTTGTTGGATCTGTCTCCCAAGGATGGGCTCAGTTTCGGACTACCTACCCCGTATCGGATCCGACTTATGCGGCTTCATCAATGAGCTTCCCGACCATGACACCCTCACAGCAGACACTCCCGTATGCAAGCAATGAAATGTTGGATGCAGGGAAAGCATTGACTTATACAGGAGCAGGCATATTTTTGAATTCAGTAATTGTGGGAGTCATAGAGGGTTATTTTAACTTTTTCTCAATATTTTTAGGTTCCACTGCAGAAGATCTAGTCGAGGATATAGTTTATCGTTCATATAGGATTGATGCAGGAATAATAGCCGGAGGGGTAATGCTTTTGTCAGGTGTTCCTATATGGATAGCAGCAAAATCTCTTCAGGGCTCATATGAAGAGTATCGATACTCCGATGATTCAAGAGGCTTTGAAGTAAGGACAGACGTAACCATTGCGAGGGCTCCACTTGTCGGGGTGGATATTGTTGGCGGGTATAATTTTAACCCTTACCTATTTTTGGGAGCGGGAATTGGCCAACGTTTTGTGAAGGGGTATAGTTTTCCCGTTTATGCAGATGCTCGCTTTAGCTTCTCCAATAAACGCGTTGCTCCCTTTGTCGATTTAAATTTTGGGGGAGCCTATTATAATAATCCGGAAGGAGAAAGACGTGAGATGTATTTTGCAGCAAACTTTGGTGTACGTATTCGCCATAAAGCCCAGGGCAATCACAAAGGGGATTGGTGGATATCCGCCGGATTTGAAACTCAGGAACAGGCATGGTGTAATTCAGGTCTTAGAGTAGGTTATTCTATCAATCTTTTCTAATTATTTGCAATGTTTCTTGATCGAAAGTATATAAGTACATCTATCATTCTCCTATGAAAGCTTTACTCAGAATGTTTATCGTAAGCCTCTTGTTGGTTGTTGGTTCTGTCACCCAAGGATGGGCTCAATTTCGGACTACCTACCCTGTATCGGATCCTACTTATGCAGCTCCTCCACTCGAACTCCCGGCGATGACGACATCGCAGCAGAGCCTCCCGTATGCAAGCAATGAAATGTTGGATGCAGGGAAAGCATTGACATCTTTGGGTATCGGGATGTTTCTTGTCGGGGAATGCGGATACCTTAATACTCTATCTCAAACTTTTGGTGATTCTTATGTTTTGGGGCGTCGGACGGCTATGAATATGTGTGCGTTGACACCTGTGGCTGGGGCACTACTGTCATTAGTGGGGGTTCCTCTGTGGATAGTGGGGCATAATCAGGTGGATCAAAAAGAAGGTTACCAGTATCTGGGAAAATCCAAGGGTTTCGGGATGCGTGTGGATCTGACCGGAAGTATAGCCCCCATTGTTGGTGTTGATGTTGTTGCCGGATATCATTTCAATCCTTATCTGTTCCTGGGAGCTGGTGTCGGGCAACGTTTTGTGGATGGTTATATGGCACCGGTCTTTGTAGATGCGAGAGTGACGCTTTCAAACAAGCGTGTTGCACCCTGCTTTGGGTTTGATATAGGAGGAGCATATTATACAAAAAATAGCGCATATAAGCCATTTGACCTATTTGGCGGATTTAATTTCGGTGTTCGGATTCGTCATAAATCCAACGATCGGAGCAAAGGTGACTGGTGGATAGTCTCCTCTGCAGAAGCAACCTATCGGATGCTTATGAACATTGGACTGCGAGTAGGGTACTCGTTTTAGGGGATAAATTTGCACAAACTAATTTGTTTATTTTAGTATTATTGTTGCTGTTGCTTCTAATGTTTGTC
>CALCYB010000153.1 GCA_937906485.1 uncultured Rikenellaceae bacterium | reverse complement strand
CTATGAGAAGAAATACTTTTACCGGTTTGCCGAAGAGATCCGCCTGCCCCCCCTCGCGGAAAAAGAAGTGGCTGATCACATCGTCAAGACCTTCCTGCGCGTAGGCCGCGTGGTGGACCACAACCTGGCGGTACGGATGTACCAGACCCTGCAAGGCCACCCCTGGTACATTGCCCACTTGTCAACCATCTGCTTCAACCTGACCAAAGGTTACCTCAACGACAAACTCGTCACAGAAGGCCTCTACTCCCTGATGAGCATCCACGTTCCCCGTTTCCGGATGATGGTTTATGACCTGACCGATTACCAGGTCCACCTGCTGAGGGCCATCTGCGACGGCATTGACAAGTTCAGCACCGCAGACGTATTGAACGGCTACTACCTCAACTCTTCAGCCAATGTCTTCCGGCTCAAGGAAGCTTTGAAGAAAAAGGAAATCATCACCTTTGATGAAAATGACGTTCCCCGGATTATCGATCCTCTTTTTGAACTATGGCTCAGAGTCCGTTATTTCAAATCCAACACCTTGTAGCCCTTACACCATGAATCTCCTCAACCGACAGGCCAATTCATCCCATTGGTTCATCCTATATACGGCCTCCCGTGCCGAAAAGAAAGTAGCCGAGCGACTCGCTCAAGATGGCTACCAAGTCTACCTGCCCCTTCACAAAGAAAGAAAAAAATGGAGTGACCGCATCAAAGTAGTCGAAGTTCCCCTGTTCAACTCCTACCTGTTTGTCCATTGCACCCAGGCAAAACTTCCCTATGTCTGCAGCACACCCGGCGTCAGCCATCCCGTCTACCACGACCACAAACCGGCCGTCATCCGGGAAAAAGATCTGAAAGCCATTGAAGAATTCCTCAAGTTGGCCGAAGAAAAGAAGATCATCCGCGTCGGTGACACGGTTGAAATGGATGCCGGTCCTCTGAAATCGGCCCGAGGCAAAGTGCTCCGGATCGCCAGAGGGATTGCAACCCTGCGGGTGGATATCCTCAACGCGACCCTGAAAGTAGAACTGGACAGCCTGGTCCGCCCCCTGGACAAACCAACTACCACCCAACCATAACCCCAAACCTGACCCTCATGAATACCGTTTCCAAAATGATCCTTTTATGGGTGCTGACCCTCGCACCCATCTGTTCTGCTCAAGCCCAATCCGCTCAAGCCCAGCAACGCTTCTCCTTTGCCTGGCTGGCAGACACCCACATTGCTGAAGGCTCCCGCAGCATCCAGGATTTGCAAGACTGCATTCAGGACATCAATGCCCAGGACAGCATCCGCTTTGTTGTTCTGGCGGGCGACATTACCGAATTCGGTTCCGACCGCGAAATCGAACTCGCCCACAAAATCATCAGCGGTTTGAATAAACCCTGGTACATCGTCGCCGGAAATCACGATGCCAAATGGTCAGAAAGCGGTTGCAACACCTTTGCCCGGACATTCGGTTACGAGCACTTCAATTTTGAAGTGGAAGGCATACGTTTCATCGGCACCAACAGCGGCCCGAACATGCGGATGGCCCCCGCTCTGCTTCCCCGAGAAAGCATGGTCTGGCTGGATTCCATTGCCAACGCCATCCCCAAAGAACAACCGGTGGTCTTCATCAACCACTATCCCATGGACACCTCCATGCTCAACTGTTTCCAAGTATTGGATGTCTTGAAAAAAACCAACATACAGGTCATCTTGGGCGGACACTGGCACAACAACGTCAAACTTGACTACCAAGGACTACCCGGCATCCTGGGTCGCTCCACCCAAGCCACAGGCCGCAAAGGACCCGGCTACAACATCGTTACCATTGACAACGGCCTTCTCTGGGTCCGCGAACGCATCACCGGAGCGGAAGAAAGTACCCTGTCTTCCTGGTACAATCTCCAATTCACCTCCGCCGTACCCTTTATTGAACGGGCACCCCAGCCGCAGCCTTACCCGGAAAAAGTCCGCCGTTTCCTCCCGGAATACAACACCAACGACCAGTTTCCCCACGTGCAGGAAGTCTGGACACTACAGGACAACAGCGATATCGGAGCGGGGGCCGTCACCAATGGCAAACGCATCGTGTACACCAATACCCAAGGCTGGGTACGCTGTCTGAACCAAAAAGACGGAAAACTGATCTGGGAAGTCAAGACCCAAGGCAAGGTATTTTCCACCCCGGCCCTGAACAAAAACCGTGTAGTCATCGGCAGCACAGACGGATATATCTATTGCTACAACCTCAAGAACGGTAAAGAAATCTGGCGCACAGCCTGTGAACAATCCGTACTCGGTTCTCCCGTCATCTTCGACGACAAAGTTTACATCGGTGCTTCGGACGGCCGGTTCCGGGCACTTGACCTGAAAGACGGCCATCTGCTATGGTCGTATGATCAGATCAAAGGCTTCATCGAGGCCAGACCCTGGGTCGACCAGGAACAAGTCGTCATCGGAGATTGGGCCAACACCCTCTACTCCTTTGACCCCAAAGACGGAACCCTACAATGGACCTGGAAAAACAAAGGGAGCCGTATGGTATCTCCGGCAGCCGTATGGCCGGTTAAAGCCAACGGACGCATCTACATCGCAACCCCAGAACGCAAGACCTACGCCATTGATGCACAAAACGGCACCACCCTGTGGACTGCACGCGGTGGTCGGGAATCTGTCGGACGCTCTGCGGATGGAAACCACATCTACATCAAAGTCATGAAAGATTCGGTCTATCCTTATCGGACCGATGTTCCCACCCTGGAACGCGTATGGGGTGCTGACTATCATTTCGGCTACGAGATTGCCCCCACCCCCATCACCACCGACGGGACCCTCATTTTCATCCCGACCGACAAAGGAGAGATCATTGCTGCCGAAGCCATAAATGGAAAGGAAGTATGGCGTTACCGGCTTTCTTTCGCACTGGTCAACTACATACTTCCTTTACCTGATCAACAATTGTTGGTCACCACCATGGACGGCAAAGTGTCCCTGATGCGCTACGGGCAAGACTAATTGCTGAATACTTCTTCTGAAAACTCAGAGCAGATGTAACCGTTATCATTGACGGCTACCGCAAAGATGACGTATTCCACTCCGGCATCCATGGCCTTTTCATAGGTCTTCTTGCCTTGCAGCAGCATGGCATCCAGTACTTCGTCCATCGTTTGCCCCGCCATCTCGCCGTACATGATGTACATTTGGATCAGCTGTTCAACAGCACCTGCGAGACCTACTTCTGAAGCATCTACCGCAGCTTTCTTGACTGCTTCACTATAATAGCGGACGTCACTGTCCGACGGTTCCACTGTAATGGTCGCTCCGGAACCGGACTTCGTAGCGGAAATGGCAAAGGTCACATCGAGCATTTCCACTTCGGTGGTGCTGAAGGGTTCACGCACAAACTCGGTCAACTGCTCACAGTCGGCATTCATACCTACAACCGCCAGGAAATAGTCCGTTTCGGGAATCAGTCTGTCGTAGTAATAATTTTCAATCGCTCCTTCGTGGATCTGATCGTAATATTCCAAATATTGGCCTACGCTCATACCTTCTGCATCGGCATAGATCTGATAGTGTTCCATCAAAGAAACAAACAGTTCCTCGTCGGTCAATGCCGCAGCATGTTCTTGGGTGACGGTCAGGACCACATAGGTCATCTTCGGATCGGTAGGCGTCACATTAAAATGAACTTCCGATTCAGTAATGTCGAGGAATTCTACCGTAAAGGGGGTCAAGGGACCCGCTTTTTGAGACACGCGGAAAGTAGCGGTTGACTGGCTTTCTGAACAAGTCAACGTCACGACGGATTCTCGCTCGGTACCTTCGTCATTCGGCAATACCGTAAAACTCACTTCTTCTGCAGATACGGTCAGATCCGTCACCCACTGCATCGTAGAGGCAGCACTGATCTGCGCACCTTCAACGGGATTTTCAACGGTGTAAGCAACCGACAAACTCCCGCCAATTGCCTCTGCCATAACACTTTCTTGCGCAACTTTGATGACAGTTGACGGTTTGGGATCCTCTCCGCCGTTCTTTTCGCAACTGCTTGCGCCCAATACCAATGCCAATGCCATGATCGGCACCAACATCATTCTCCAATTCATTTTCTTCATGATTATTTACTATATTTAACAAATATTATCAAAATTTCTGCAAAAATAAGAGAAGATACAGAAATAACAAAAAAAAGCCATCCTTTTGGGGATGGCCTTCTCGCTTTCTGTAACTATCCGAACAGACGGAAGATTACTTTCCTGCCTTTTTATAGCGTTGGTAGAATTTATCAACACGACCGGCGGTGTCAACCAATTTCATCTTACCGGTATAGAACGGGTGAGAAGTGTTGGAAATTTCGACTTTTACCAAGGGGTAAGTTACACCTTCAATTTCCAAAGTTTCTTTGGTGTTGATGCAAGAACGTGTGATGAACACGTGGTCGTTTGACATATCCTTGAAAGCTACAAGGCGGTAGTTTTCGGGATGGATTCCTTTTTTCATAATACTCGTTGTTTAAAATAGGCCGCAAAAGTAAGGATTATTTCACAACGGCCCAAATTATTTTTACAAATTCTTATCCCAATGACTTGATTCTCCACAAGGAATCCTCGTACAACTGATAGCGTTTGGCTCTCCTGATCCATTTCTGCTCCTCGACCTTGATGTGTTCGCGGATGGCCGTCCAGTCTCCGCCCCGACTGACATAATCCTGCAGGATCGGGTCCCCCAAACCACCCGCACAGAGGCGGAATTCGGGACAATGCTCCTGGAAGAAGCGCATCATGCGCAACGTGTGGGCCAGGGCATGAAAAGAAGCGCCCGGTACGGGCAACCATTGGAAGCCACTGCACACCTGTGAGGCGTACTCGCCAAGGGCCGGTGTGAAACGCGTCCAGCGCAACAGCACGGCATCGTCGTACAACGGGTGTTTCGGATCGTTCCAACCCGCATAGCCGTGGTCGCGGTTATAACTCAGCAACTGGTTCAAATAAGGAGCCCCGACCTGTTCGTAAGGCAAGCAAGTTCCTCTTCCATCGGACAGGTTTGTGGATGCCCACAACCCCATACCACTGTAAAAACCACAGGTAAACAAACCCGCTACATCGGGCGAAGGAGGAATCGTCCAAGGCATCAGGACCCCGGAAGCCGGCGAAGCCGCTGCTGAAATGATGTGCAACGGGAACTTGGCCCCCAACTCCGAATGGAAAAGATTGGCCAGCTCACCCAACGTCAGCCCATGACGATGCGGCAACCCGATCACCTGATGGGCCAACCAGTTGGCCGTCCGATCGCAGGAATCATTCCGTTTCTCAGGACGGAAAGGTGTTCCTTCTACAGAACGTCCTGCCGGATTGGCTTTATCCACCAGATAGACGGAAATTGAGGATCCGGCCCTGTGCAGGGCAGCAAACAGATGATACAGCAACGCCGGTGTCCGGTCGTATCGGGCACCTGTATCCTGCAACTCGATGATCAGTGCATCCAGGTCCTCAAACAAGGCCGGATCCGGAGACAGGTCCAGCGGAAAGAAAGGAATAGCCTGTGCTGCAGCCAGCATATCGGTGTAGGTAGTCGCCGTAGGTTCCGGTCCTTCAGCGTACTCGCCAAAAAAGCCGGACTGGGGATAGAATACTTTTTTCAGGGTGCCCTTTTGGGCCCAGACCTCAAAACGGTACAATCCCGTTACCGGGTTCCATGCGGCCTGATTACAAAACAAACCGATCCGGCCCCGCTGCAGGACCAGATCCGGTTGTTCATCCAAAGGTGTTGTTCGAAAAGAAAACATGCAGGTTCGTTCTGTTTCTTTGGGACTTAGCGAATGGTAGCGGCAACCGCCATGATTTCCTGTGCCAATGCCTCTGCCTTGGCCTCATCCGACGCTTCAGAATAGACCCGAATGATGGGTTCGGTATTGGATTTACGCAAATGAACCCACATTTTTTCCGCATCAAAATCAATCTTCACACCATCAATATCCGTAATGCGTTCTTGGGCATAACGCACCTTGATTTCTTGAAGGATGCGGTCAATCACCGCCGGATCAGAGAGTTCAATCCGGTTCTTGGAGATGGTGTATTCAGGATAGGTGGCACGCAGTTGCGACACTTTCATCCCTTTGTGGGCAAGGTTGCTCAAGAAGAGGGCCACCCCGATCAAAGCATCACGACCGTAATGCAGGTCCGGAACAATGACACCGCCATTGCCTTCACCACCGATGACCGCTCCGGTCCGCTTCATTTCGGTCGTCACATTGACTTCACCAACAGCGGAAGCCGTATACGTACATCCATGAGCCTGCGTCACATCACGCAAAGCACGGGAGGAAGACAGGTTGGAAACAGTCGGTCCCGGAGTACGGGACAACACATAGTCTGCCACAGACACCAAGGTATATTCTTCTCCAAAGGGTTCTCCATTTTCACAAATTAGGGCCAGACGGTCCACATCAGGGTCAACCGATACCCCCAGATCTGCCCCACCTTGTTTCAAGGTACCGATCAGGTCGGTCAGGTGACCGGGAAGGGGTTCCGGGTTATGGGCAAAACGGCCTGTCGGTTCCCCGTGCAGGGTGGTACAAGCAACACCCAACGCCTCAAACAATTTCGGCATCACAATTCCCCCTACCGAGTTCACAGCATCCAGCACCACTTTGAAGCCGGCTTGACGGATCGCAGCCACATCCACCAGCGGATGTGCCAGAACAGCTTCAATATGACGGTCGGTAAAGTCCACATGGGTCATGCTGCCCAAATGATCGACTTCTTGAAAATCAAAGGCTTCATCGTCCGCGATGGCCAGCAGGGCTTCGCCTTCCAGTGCATTCAGGAATTCACCTTTTTCATTCAGCAGTTTCAAAGCGTTCCATTGTTTGGGATTGTGTGATGCAGTCAGGATGATCCCACCATGTGCCTGCTCGAAGACAACGGCCATTTCAACGGTAGGTGTAGAAGCCAGTCCGGCATTCACCACATCGATACCACAGGCCATCAAGGTGCCGCAAACCACTGCATCAACCATCTGCCCGGAGATACGGGCATCCCGTCCTACCACGACTTTAAAACGTTCCTGACCCGGAAAACGCTGCTTGAGCTGTACCGCATAGGCTGCGGTAAATTTCACGATATCAACAGGAGTCAACGAATTACCGACTTCCCCTCCGATGGTTCCCCGGATTCCGGAGATAGATTTGATGAGTGTCATAATGCTTGTTTTTTATAGTTTTGGTCTAAATAATCATGGTCTCTTTTTTCTGGATCCAACCTTGGCGGCCGTCCGACAATTCGATCCGGTTCCAATCTCCCAAGGTTTCCAGTACCAGTACTTTTGTTCCTTCATGAAGGATGAACAAATTATTGCCGCCCGCCGCCGGAGAGCTCTTCACCGAACTTACCGGTGCTATCACCACGGCCGTATCTTCACGTTGCAGGGCCTTCCGTGCACTCATGCCAAATCCTGCACTCAGCAGGGAACAGAGCAGAAAGAGAACGGAAAAGGTAAAAGCCGTTTTGCGCAACCTTCTCGATCCTCCATAACGGAAGAAAAGGAATCCCACCAGCGTCAGCGCAAAGAATGCAATGGCCCAGCCTGCCCATACGTCCATGGAAACTGTTTCCCGTATTTTTCTGAGCCAGGTAATGAGTACAAACTCCGGAACGACCTCAATCTGGTCCAAGGTCTGTTGACGAAGCATTTCCAGGTTGAAGGCCGCATCGGCAAACTGCGGATCCTGTTTCAACGCCCGTTCGTAATACAGAATGGCCGTTCCAAGATAGCCTCCAGCCTTGTAATAACAATTGCCGATGTTGTAATCCAACGCCGCACCACCATAGCCGGCCGACTCCAAGGACTTATACAACTCCAATGCATGCTGCCAATTGCCCTCCTGATAGGCGGTAGCGGCTTCTTGCCACAAGGCATCCGCCTGCTGCCGGGTTTGGGGCTGTGCCCAGGCCACCCGGGCTGTCAGCAAGCCGGCCAACACAATTATAAATATATGTATTTTTCTCATAATCGATGTATTACAATGATTCAACCAATGAAATGACGGCTACCGCATCTTCGTACTGCTGCTGCATTTGTGCAGTGTCCGACTGCGGAGCATAACGGGCATATTCACAAGCATCCAACACAGCCGTAAGGCGATTGATCAAGGTTTCATCCGCACCCCGCTGCGCCAGAACTTCAGCAATCCGATCGCGGTTCAACTCGGACATCGGCAACATCAGTTTGTCCGAAAGATAACCCACCAGCGCCTTGTGCAATTCCTCATAGAAAGCCGTATGCAACTGCTGGGTGAGGAACGTATTGGCCAGTTTCAGACGGGTACGGGCGACCTTATTGGCTTGACGGTTCCGTGTCCCGATGATATCCTGTTTTCGTTCCAGGCGTTTGTCCAACACAAAAACAGACAAGGCCGTCAACAACAGCAATCCCAGCGGAATCAGCCAGAAGGCCAGGCTTCCGCAGAAGACCTTGGTCTTCGGCTCCAGTCCTGCTGCATCCGTCACGATGAAACGGATATCCTCTCCCAGATTCTTGACTACCTGACGATTTACGCCGCCAGTGACCACAGCTGACTGGCTTTCACCCGCCTCAACCTGCAGGGTCATGGCAGGAGTGGACAGTTCCACATACCGTTTGGATTGGGTATCGTAATAACTCATCCGGACCGGATCAATGGTATAGGTTCCAGGACTTCGGGGAATGAACGGCACCTCAAAGGTTCGAGTTCCGGAGGGCCCCGCTTGGCCAACTTTGAAATCCTCCGTCCGCTTCATATCATACACCTCAAAATCCGGATGCAATTCGTATTTGGGTGCCTGAATCAGGTTGATGTTCCCCGTACCCCGCACGGTAATCATCAACGAAACCGCTTCGTGCGCCTTGACTTGTGTTTGGGACAGGGCAGCCTCCAGTTGGAAGTGGCCGACTCCGCCGCCAAAGGTAGCAGGTGCACCGGAGGGAAGATCCCCCACATGCAAGGGAATCGGATCCGTCATCAACCGTTTGCGGACCGTACGGTAACCGGAATCAAAAAAGTCATCAAAGATGGAATTTGACCGGCGGTTCTGGGCACGCACCGGCACCAGGCACACCAGCTCGGCCGGAGTAATGGTCAGGTTCCCCGTACGCTGGGGTATCAACATGTAACGACGCAGTATGGCGGCATCATAAATCACCCCATCCAACTCTTCCCGACTGAACGAAACGTTGGACGGAGAGTCAAACTCATCGCTCCAAAAGCCATTGAACGTCGGAAAACGGGCATCCTCAAAACCCGTCACCTGGCGTCGGGTATATAATTTTACCGTCACAATCAACGGTTCTCCGACCACAACGTTACGACGGCTCAACTCCACTTTCAAAAACAGGTCCTCATCAGCAATCCCTTCAGAAGGCTGGGACGACTGGGGGGATTGGGCCGTAGAAGCGGCGGCAGCTGCCGGCCGCTGTGATTTCACCACTTTGACCTGCTGCACCTTGCTGGAATAGGTCTGACCGTCAATGACCACAGAGGCCTGCGGGATGTCAAACACTCCTTCTTCCCGTGCCTGCAGCACATACGAATAGGTCATCTCAAAGGATTGTGTCCGTTTGCCGTTGATGATGTTGGTCCGGCTCATCTGGCCCGGAACCGGGCCTGTCAACACATCAAAGTGCTCAAATTTGGGCTGGACAAACGATTCTACCCGTTCGTTGGCGGTATACACCACTTCAAAAGCCTCATCAACGGCCACCACGCTGGGCACTTCCACCTTAAAACTGGGCTGGGCAGACACAGCCAACGAGCCGAGTGCTGCCACACAGACCAATACTATCTTTCTCATCGTATTTTGCATCCACTGCATAGTTTACCAATTTTTTTCTTTTTTCTTCTCTTTCAACTTCTTCGCCTTCTCTTTCTTTACTTTCTCCTGGGTCTCTTTCTCTTGATCTTCCAGTGCCTGGAGCATCTGTTGGGCGGCTTGAGGAGAAATCTGAGGCTGCTGCTGAGGTTGTTGCTGCTGATTCTGCTGCTGATCCTGATTTTGTTGCTGATCCTGATTCGGGTCTTGTTTGGGATCCTGTTTGGGATCTTGCTTGGGATCCTGCTGGTTCTGCTGCTGATTCTGGTCCTGATTCTGATCCTGGTTCTGGTCCTGGTTCTGCTGCTGGTTCTGCTGCTGGTCTTCCAACATCTTTTGGGCATAAGCCAGGTTGGTCTTGGTATCCATGTCTGCAGGATTCTTCCGCAGCGATTCCTTGTATGCATCTATGGCCTCAGCATATTTTTTCTGTGCAAGACAGGCATTGCCCAGGTTGTGCTGCAATTGGGCAATCTGGTGGGGATCCGTCATCCCGATGGAATCGGATGCCTGACGGTAATAGCGCTCCGCTTCTTCGGGGTGCTGCAACAGGTTCAACACATTGCCCAGGTTGTAATGCGAAGCCACGGACAAAGAGTCTTTCAACAAGCCCCGACGATAAGCGATTTCCGCTTCTTGATAGGATTCCTTCCGGAATTTCCGGTTGCCTTTCCTGAGTTCGGAACGGTCATCCTGCGCCTGCAAAGCTGTTGTACCGGCCATACAGGCAATCACCAGCAATGCCGTTTTCGCATTATCGGAAAACAAAGAACGGTGATTGCGGCGATTGCCGAAACACATTTCCAACAAAAGGAAAAACAACGCAATTCCAAAGAAATACATATACTGTTCATCAAAATCTTCAAATACCAGGGACTGATACTGTTTCGCTTCCAAATTGCGAATGTCGTCAATAATCGGATTCAATCCAAATTCACTGTTTCCTGCACGCACATACAGACCGTTACCGGCCTGGGCCACCTGACGAAGGATCTTTTCATCCAAACGGGTGACCACCACTTTTCCATCCTTGTCCCGCAAAAGACCACCGTCTTTCATCGGAATGGGTTTTCCTTCCCCGGAGCCGACGCCCACGCAATACACCCGGATTCCCATCTCGGCTGCGGTCTTTGCTGCAGCCACCGGATCATCTTCGTGATTTTCCCCATCCGTGATCAGAATGATGGCGCGGCTGTTTTCACTGTCCATCGAGAAACTCTTGATGGCCGTTGTAATGGCATCCCCAAGAGCCGTCCCCTGAATCGGCACCGATTCCGTAGTGATGGTGTTCAAAAAGATCTTGGCAGAAACATAGTCCGTGGTAATCGGCAACTGCACAAAGGACTGACCGGCAAACACGATCAGACCGATCCGGTCATCTTTCAGACGGTCCACCAGTTTGGAAATGGCCAGTTTGGCCCGCTCCAGACGGTTGGGCGAATAGTCCTGGGCCAACATGGAATTGGACACGTCCAGCACCACCATGACCTCCACCCCTTTGGCTTGGTGTTCCTTCAGACGGGCTCCCATCACCGGACGGGAGAGTCCCAGCACGAAGAAGAACCAGGCCAGTGAGAAGAACAGCAGACGCACCCATCCTTTGTAACGGGGTGCATCGGGCATCAGACGGCCCACCATCTGCACATCTCCGTAACGGGCAATCCGTTTCTTACGCCGTCTTCTCATGGCTCCGTAAACCACAAAAAAGAGCGGTATGAGCAACCACAGCAACAAAAAGTCGGCTTGTACAAAATGTATCATCACACAATCCTCCTAGCCATCATCAGACGCAGAATGACTTCCAGCAACAGGGCCGCGAGTGCAATCCACGCAAATTTCATAAAATATTCTTCATAGATCGGGAACGAATCCACCGTTGTCCGGCTCTTCTCCATCTCGTTGATCTGAGCATAGATTTCCCGCAACTTGGTATTGTCCGTCGCCCGGAAATAAGTACCTCCGGTCTGTTCCGCAATCTGACGCAGCAGGTCCTCATCAATTTCAACATCCACATTCATGACCTGCACCCCAAAAGGTGTCATCACCGGATAAGGGGCCTGTCCACGCTTGCCCACACCAATGGTATAGACCCGGACACCATAGGTCTGCGCAATTTCGGCAGCCATGGCCGGAGTGATTTCTCCCCGGTTGTTGACCCCATCTGTCAACAGAATGACCACACGGCTGGGCGCATCCGAATCCTTCAGGCGGGATACCGCGGTGGCCAAACCGTTTCCGATCGCAGTACCGTCTTCGATCAGCCCACATTCAATCTCCTTCATCAGGTTGATGAGCGTAGCCCGGTCTGTCGTCAACGGGGACTGGGTAAAACTTTCCCCCGCAAACACCACCAGACCGATCCGGTCGGAAGGACGCTCTGCGATGAACTGGATCGCGATGTCTTTGGCCGCACCAATACGGTCCGGAACGAAATCCCGGGCAAGCATGGACGTAGAGATGTCCATCGCCAATACGATGTCAATCCCTTCGGTATCCACTTGCTGGAAAGTCGATGAAGAACGAGGACGGGCGATGGCCGCAACAATCGCAGCTACCGCCACCATGCGCAAGACAAAGGGAACGTGCCGCAAATAACGTTTCCATTGATGCTTGCGTCCCTGGAACGGCAAAACCGTAGCCACGGTCAGCGAAGGACGGCGCTGCTTCCACTCACGCCACAGATACAGCGCGAGCAGGGGCACCAGTACCAGCTCAAGGTACAGCACACCGGGGTATTCAAAATACAGATTATCCACGATTTGTTTCCTCCTCCAATGTTTGCAGGAATGTTGCATTCACAAACCGGACCGCAACCGGAATGGCCTGCTCGTTTTCCGAATCGGTTGCCGTGTATTTGGCAAACTTTACCAGATCCGCAGTAAACAGCAAATCCTGCAGTTGTGCAAACTCTTTTTCCGGCAATTCCATCCCCTTGAGCATGGCAATGATTTCCGGCGTGGTTGATTCCATGGCACTGACCCGATAACGTCCCTCAATGTACTTGCGGATCGTATCGGTAACGGCCGTGTAATATTCCTTCTGACGCTGTTGCTGCCATAGTTTCTCGGCACGGATACGGTCCAGCTCACGCAGGGCCACCACATGAGGTGGATCCGACGGACGTGAGTGTCCCAGCACCGGCTGGTTCTTCATCCGGCGACGGATCAGCCAGACCAATGCCACCACCAAAGCCAGCAACAGCACGCCACCTCCGGCCCATGGCAAGACTTCTGCAAAGGTGACCGGATAATTCATCTGTTCTTTCAAGGGTTTTGCAACAAAGCCGGTGGTATCCACCGCAATCGTCGTGTACTCCAACGACAGCTGTTCCAGATGCAGCGTATCCACATACCCGTCGGGACGCAGTAACAGAATATCCCTTCCCGGCACCACGAATGATCCGCTGTCAAAGGAAGTGAGCGTGGACTGAATCTGCAATTCCAGCCCATCCCTGCCTTGGGTCAGGGTATCCACCCGCCAGTTCTCTATCAGTTCTACCCCAGGGACAACCGGATTCTCCAACGGCTCGGCCAACAGTTCCGTTCCCGGATCCACCTTGACCCGCAGCCCCCACTTGGCCTGGTCACCGATCAATAACGTATCTCTATTCTCTAACATACCATCTTCCTCCTGTTTGTATCATCAGCGGCTTTTGAACAACGTCACCAGCCCCTTGACATAATCCTGGTCGGTCGCAATGCTGACACTGTCCACCTTGTACTTCCGCAGCAAGGCCGACGTAGCGGCAAATGCCTCCCGATTCCACAATTCATAGGCTTTCCGCACGGAAGCATCCGTGGTATCCACCCACACGGTCTGACCGGTTTCCGCATCCCGCATCGTCAACAGTCCGACAGCCGGCAACTCCCGTTCGCGCTGGTCGTAAATATTGACCACCGACAGATCGTGGCGACCCGCAGCAATCTTCAACGCATCCTCGTAACGGGGTTGATGCTGCTGGTCAAAATCCACCAGATCCGACAACAAAAAGGCCGTACAGCGTTTCTTCATGGCATTGGTCAGAAAACGCAAGGCCTCCCCGATATCCGTACCCGGATGCTCCGGCTTGAACTCCAGCAGTTCGCGCAGGATGTGCAGCAGATGACTGCGTCCTTTCTTGGGCGGAATGAATTTCTCCACTTTGGTGCTGAAGAACAAGGCTCCGACCTTATCGTTGTTCAACGAGGCGGAAAAGGCCAGTACTGCTCCCACCTCTGCCATCAACTCCCGTTTCTGTTTGGAAATGGTCCCGAAAAGTCCCGAAGCACTGACATCCACGAGCAACATCACCGTCAGTTCGCGTTCTTCTTCAAACACCTTGATATAAGGAGAGCGCAGACGTGCCGTCACGTTCCAGTCCATGTTCCGGACATCATCCCCGTACTGGTACTCCCTCACCTCGCTAAAGGCCATACCCCGCCCCTTGAAGGCAGAATGGTATTCCCCAGCAAAGATCTGGCGGGATAGTCCCCGGGTCTTGATCTCGATCTTGCGGACCTTTTTCAACAATTCGTTTTCCATCTGCTCCGTCCTCCAACGACTACGGCACTTCTACCGCATTCAGAATTTCTGCAATGATATTTTCGGAAGTCATATTTTCTGCTTCAGCCTCATAGGTAAGACCGATCCGGTGACGCAGCACCTCGTAGCAGACGGCGCGGACATCTTCCGGAATCACATAACCGCGACGTTTGATAAAGGCATACGCCTTCGCAGCCATCGCCAGCGAGATGCTCGCACGCGGAGAACCGCCGTATGCGATCATGTCCTTGAGCTTGCCCAATCCATAATCTTCGGGCGTACGGGTGGCATACACGATGTCCACAATGTAACGCTCGATCTTTTCGTCCATATAGACTTCCCGCACCACCTCTCTGGCCCGTACAATGTCTTCCGGTCGGATCACAGCACTGGCCTTGGGAAACGAACCGCTGTTGTTCATCCGGATGATCAGTTTTTCTTCTTCCTTTTTGGGATAAGTCACCACCACCTTCAGCATGAAACGGTCCACCTGGGCTTCGGGCAGCGGATAGGTACCTTCCTGCTCGATCGGGTTCTGGGTTGCCATCACCAGAAAAGGCTTCGGCAACGGGAAAGTCTCTTCACCGATGGTCACTTGACGCTCCTGCATGGCTTCCAGCAGAGCGGACTGCACTTTGGCCGGAGAACGGTTGATTTCATCCGCCAGCACAAAATTGGCAAAGATGGGGCCCTTCTTGATCTGGAACTGCTCGGTCTTCTGGCTGTAGATCAACGTTCCCAACACATCGGCCGGCAACAGGTCCGGAGTAAACTGTATCCGGTTGAACTTTGCATCCACGGCTTGCGCGAGGGTATTGATCGCCAAGGTTTTTGCCAGACCCGGCACCCCTTCCAGCAGGATGTGCCCATCTGCCAGCAAACCAATCAAAAGATTTTCAACCAAATGCTTCTGGCCCACGATGACTTTGTTCATCTCCATGGCCAGGATATCCACGAACGCGCTTTCCTGTTGAATCCGGTCGTTCAATTCTTTAATATTAACGTGATCCATATGAAATATTGTTGTATTTTTGTGCGTAATTCAAAATCTGACAAATTTAAGCATTCATTTTCAAAAATGAGGTATTTTATTTCACTCTCCTACAACGGAACACCCTTTAGCGGTTGGCAAATCCAGCCCAATGCACCGAGCATTGAAGGAGAAGTGGAAAAAGCCCTTAGCCTGCTGCTGGGCTTTCCTGTGGATGTCACAGGTGCCGGCAGGACCGATGCCGGGGTGCATGCAAGCCATTACATCGCCCATTTTGATGCTCCGGACCCCACCCTGGAAACCCAGCGTTCCCAGTTGTGCTACAAATTGAATGCCATCCTGCCTTCCAGCATCTGCATCCACGATATTGGAGCGATGCACGACCAGGCACACGCCCGTTTTGACGCCACTTCCCGGCATTACCTCTACTATTTGAACCTATGCAAAGATCCGTTCCTGACCGGCCAGTCGTGGTACTGCAAATTCGACCTGGACATTGAAGCCATGAACCGGGCCGCCACTCATTTGCTCGGGCGCAAGGATTTCAGTTGCTTTGAAAAAGTCAACGGAGGCAACACCACCTCCATCTGCGAACTGACCGAAGCCCGATGGCAGCCCTATACCCCGCAACGGATGGACCCTGCTCATTATTCGGCACAAATTTTGACGAATTCCGAAAAATACCCTTATTTTGTGTTTTCAATCCGGGGCAACCGTTTTCTGCGCAACATGGTGCGGGCCATCGTCGGTTCCCTGATTGAAGTCGGTAGAGGCAAACAGCACCCGGACTGGATCCGGCAACTGCTGCTGGATGGCAACCGGTCCGCAGCCGGACAATCCGTTCCGGGCCACGCGTTGTTCCTGGCAGGCATCACCTACCCCTACCCGCTCCCTTGGGAAAAGAAAAACGAATAAAAAACAACAGACAATATGTTATTCACTTTGCTACAAATCGATCCCCAAGCAGCTGCAGCCGTCATGGATGCTGCTGTCCCTGTCCAAGAAGAAATGTCCTTCTCGCTCATTGAAATGGCAGTAAAAGGCGGCTGGCTGATGATTCCGCTCCTGCTGCTTTCCATCATGGCCATCTACATCTTCGGAGAACGCTGGTGGGCCATCCGCAAATCAGCACAAATCAGTCCCAACTTCATGAATGACATTCACGACGCCATTCATCAGGGACGCATCGAGATCGCATTGGATCTTTGCCGCAATTCCGAATCCCCCATCGCCCGCATGATTGAAAAAGGCATCGAACGCATCGGAAGACCGCTGTCGGACATCCAGGCCGCTGTGGAAAACATCGGCAACGTGGAAGTTGCCCGTCTGGAAAAAGGCCTGCCGATGTTGGCCACCATCGCCGGGGGAGCCCCGATGATCGGTTTCCTGGGCACCGTGATGGGGATGATCCAAGCCTTCTTCAACATGGCCCAGGCCGGCAACAACATTGACATCTCCCTGCTCTCCGGAGGGATCTACACCGCTATGGTCACCACCGTTGCAGGTCTGTTTGTCGGTATCCTCGCCTACTTCGGCTACAACTACCTGACCGCTCGGATCTCCGACCTGATCTTCAAGATGGAAAGCAACACCATCGAATTTATGGACCTGCTCCACGAACCCGCAGAATAATCAGGAGGTCCCGCCATGGCAATCAAACGCAGAACCAAAGTAGACCCTTCCTTCTCAATGTCCTCCATGACGGACATTGTCTTCCTGCTGCTGATCTTCTTCCTGGTCACCTCTACCCTGGTCAATCCCAATGCGCTGAAACTCCTGCTTCCCAAGAGCACCAACCAGGTAGCCGCCAAAGCTACGGTCAGCGTATCCATCAAGCACCATACCCGCAACAATGAATTTACCTTCCACATCAACGGCCGCTCAAAGCCTGTGGCTTTTGACGAAGTGGAAATCCAGCTCCAGCAACTGTTACAGGAAAGCGATGACCCGACCTTCTCCATCTACGCAGACAAGACCGTCCCGGTAGAACATGTGGTCAACCTGATGAACGTAGCAAAACGCAACAAATACAAGGTCATTCTGGCCACTGCACCGGAATAGCCCACCCGCCCATGAAGAAAACCGACAACAAATACGCATCACCGTTTGACCGCAAAGCCCGCTATGCCGGCGGGATTGTGACGGTCGGCTTTCATGTGCTCTTGTTGGGCGTAACCCTCCATACCGGTTTCAAATACCTGTACCCGCCTCCTCCGGAACAGGGCATCCTGCTGGAATTTGTCGAAGAAGAACCCAAACCCATCCAAGTCGAAACCGGCAAGGAACCCCGAGCCAGTCAGGCCTCACCCGAGAACGAGATCCAACTGGCCCAACGCTCCGAAGCCCAACTTCAGGGAAACACAGAAAACCGGAGCGTAGAAACCACCATGGGCGACGAAGGGGATGTTGCCCTGCCCGAACCCGAACCCAAAAAGGAAATTGACCGCAGAGCGCTGTTCTCCAGCGCAAGAAACAGACAAGACAGCGTTGCCGCACAAGTGGCCGAAGAAGTCAGTGATGCCCTTCGTGCCGGTCACGCCCAAGGCAACACCACCGACGGCAACATAGAAGGACAGCCCCAAGCCAAGTTCAAGCTCCAGGACCGGCTCGTAGTGGGCGTCCTGCCCGAACCGGCTTATGTTTCTGAGGTCGCCGGCAAGGTCGTGGTCACCATCCTCGTGGACCAATTCGGCAACGTAACCGAGGCCTTTCCAGGAGACGAGGGAACTACCGTCGTGGACAAAGCCCTCTGGGAAGCCGCTAAAAAAGCAGCATTGGACGCAAAATTCAACATTGCATCCAATGCGCCGGCCATTCAAAAAGGCACCATCACCTACATCTTCCAACTGCAATAACCTTCTTCATCTGAAGAACCTCCCTCATCAGAAGAACCATATCCCAAAGGTCAAATAAATTCCCATCTGGTCTTTCAGGTCGGTTGATTTGTAATAGGAAAGATAACGCCCCCCGATACTCATATAAGGAGTCACCTTCCCGAAATATTTGGCACCGTAACGCAGTCCCAGGTCTGCATAGGCATAATTCATCGATGTGCGGATATAGGTAGAGCCTCCGGCAAGGCTCAATTCCAGACGGCTTCGCTGGCCGTCAACCAGGTTATACCCCACACCCAAGCCCAAAGTTCCTGTCTGTTCATAGGTTTTGATGAGCTTGCCTTGGGACATGAACACCTCCACATCCAGCGGAAGACGCAAAGACAAGCCATTGGCAAAAGTACATCCGGGAGCCACAGCAAATGCCATGGAAAAAACAGACTCCTCACCCAGCATCCGGGAAAACCGCGTATCTTGAGTCAAAGAATACCAACATTTTTCTTGTGCGGAAAGGCTACCAAGAAGCAGGCCCAAAAAGGCAAAACAGCAAATAAGTCTTTTCATAACACAAACGATTTAAAGTGAATCGTTCAAATCTACAAAAATCACAACATAAAAACAAAAAAAGAAGCTGACTCAATTAAGCCAGCTTCTTCAAATGATCTACCGATCGTTTATTTTACCAAACTTTCGATGTTCTTCTCAAATTGTTCGCGAGTCACAAAGTTGTAAGTTACCTTTTGGTATTCAACCGGTTTCTTGCCGGTAAAGATGGTACGTGCGTACGGTCTGTTCGGAGCAATTACCTTTTGTGCGTTGCGGGTTTGTTGGATTTGTTGACGGTTCGGGGCAGCAGCCGCTGCTTCTTCTCCGTTCCAGCCACGGGTCAATACCACTTCTGAAACCACTTGGTATTGCATCAATGACAAACCATAGTAGTCATAAACCACGTTCGGGTAAGTGGTGATGCCGTAGTAATCCATGGGTTTCAAGGTAATGGTGTTGCCGTCTGCTGAAACTTCAACCGGGAATGCAGGCCATGCGTCGCCTTCGGATACAGGACCCAGTACTTCAGATTCCCATTCTGCGCCCAGACCAGCCAGGTACAGCGGGTAGTAGTAGTTCCAGTTGGACATCGGATACAAAGCGTCTTGGTTGATCGGAGCGGTTACGTTACCTGCTGCATCCACTTCCAGGTACCATTTTTGACCGAAGTCGTAGAACAGAGCGGCATTGTTGTATGCGCTGTAGTCAGCCATGGTGAACAATTCATAAGGAGAAGCAGAAGGCAGTTGACCTTCCCAACTTGCAGCAAAGTCAAAGCCCAAGCAAACCATACGGTTTTGGTTACGGACGTCTTCTTCAAAGATTGCGCTTTCCCGTTTGAAGTCTTCATACAAAGCATCGGTTTCTTCACGAGAGATTCCACCTGCCTCGTACAAAGCATACACGTCTTCGCTCAGGGTTTCAGGATAAGCCGGGTTACCGATCACCACTTTGGAGGTCATTTCCACTTCGTGGTAAACTTGTTCCCAGGTATCATAGTCGTATTCAGAATACTTGACGGTTGCGGTTGCGGTCCATTCACCAAGCAGGTCCGTGAACAAAGGAGATTCAACACGTTCTTTCGGAGTTACCCGAGGAGTGGTGTTTTCTGCGATTGCCTGACAACCTTCGGCATCGAGGTCTTCACGGGTACCTTCCCAGTTTTCACCGGCGACAGCCAGACGGGTGGTATAGTTCGGCAGGGAGGTAAAGCTTACATCCAGACCGGCATCCGAGTTGATCATTTCCACTTCTTCCGCAGAGAACGGATTGCCGTTTGCTGCCATCAGGTTGTTGTAACCGTCCCATTGCAGTTCATTTTCCCAAGCACGGACGTAGTCAGCCATGTAGTAAGCCGCTTCACAGTCTTTGGTCGGAGACTTCACATTGAACCATACGTGGTAAGGATCTTCCCCGTTCGGGTTTTCAATCGGGGTCACCACAACAACGGGAGCCGGTTCGGTCGGTTCGGGCAAAGTCAACGCATGCATTTCAAAGCATTGTGAAGTACCGTTTTCATCACCCAGACCGACTGCCAGGATGTAGTAAGTTTCATCCGGATACATTTCCCAGAAGAATTCACCCAAGTCAAGTTCTACGGGACCAGCAAGTGACATCGCACCGAAATTATAAGCGGCGTTGAACGAAGTAGTGTACCATTGCAGCAGGTCTTCGTCGTTGTTCAAGTAACCGAGAACACCATTGAGGGTGTAGGAGTCAGCCACCAAAACGCAGTACATATACACTTCCGGATCCGGATTGAAAGTCACGCTACCTCCTTTGGGAGTCAGACCGGAATCATCAAAGTTCAAGTTGGCTTCCAGCAAAGTGGGCTCCTTCAACATGATTTCAGTATGGTTGTAGAAACCGGTCCAGTATTCTGCTTCATCGTAAACTGCAGCTTGACGCGGCTGTACGCCACCATTGTAATAGTCTTCCAGGAAGCCTTCTAGGTCAAACAGGTAAGCATAATAACCAGGACCCCATCCGGTATAGTCTTCCTCTGTATAAGCATACTCGCCAAAGATCAATACTTCCGGCTGACCGGGAACGATCGGATCGTAATAGGTAATGTAACCTCCGGCCATGTCGTCAATGGGATTACCATTGGCATCATAGACGATGGAATTTTCTTCATTAACAACAAAAGTGGTATCGGTGGTGAAGAAGTTGTGGTAAACTCCATCATTGTTGATGATCATTTCTGCATCGGTCGTATAACCAAAGAATGATTCTTTCCTCATGTTATAGGTTGCATAGTCAATAAAGCCCCAACGGATGACATTGCCGGCTTCTTCAGCGGTATCGGGAACGCGGACACGCACTTTGAATTCACGGTAATCCACGTCGTATACCGCTACGTCTTCATCGCTGTCCAAGGTAGTGAATTCCAAGGTCGGGATTTCAGCAACATATTGGTTTTCACCAATGCAAGCAGCGAAATAAACCACGTAAGGAGTGTTGAAATTCAAACCGCCCATTTCTACGGGAGTATCTCCATCTTCACATTCCACAACGGTACCTGCCTCAAAAATTTCGGTCGGTTCGGTGTAGGTGGTCGTACCGTCAGAAAGCACCCACGCAAAAGAGAGAACGTGTTGGGTAGTTACCAGCGCCTTGAATGAGGTTTGGTCAAATTCTACCATTTGTACGGAGAATACCGGAGTCGGAGCTTCGGCTTCGAGGGTAATGCTGGTTGAGCCCCATTCCGAATCCAGGTAATTTTTGTTGGAAGAAGTAGCTTTAACTTTGAATGAATAAGTACCCGCTTCCAGTCCGGTAAAACTTACTTCAGAATTGGTGGTAGAAACTTCTTCTGAATCATTCAATTGGTAAACATAAGTTTCCGCATTTTTCACAGCGGCCCAAGCCACGGTGAAAGCTGTCGTTCCAGTAGATTTCACGGCCGGAACAGGAGTTTCCAACTTCACGGGTTCAGGAACATCCTCTTCACAACCTACTGCAGCAAAAACTGCGATGGAAGCACATGCAAGGGTCTTCCACAGATTTTTGAACTTCATAATGAAAAGCAATAAGGTTTAAAAATATGGTTAAAAAATAAATACCCATGTTAGGATAATGGTGCAAAAGTAGTATCTTTTTCAACAAAAACAAACTTCTAATCCTTAAATTTTCAAATCCTTAGGACATCTTTCAACAGTGTTTTATTTTTACAAAAAAGTGTAAGTGAAAAATAAACGAATCACTCATTCCACCCGCAGTGCCTCCATCGGGTCCAAAGCTGCAGCCCGTTTTGCCGGCAACGTTCCGGACAGCAAAGCAATCCCGGAACAAACCGCAAAAACGAGCAAGATCCACCGCCAAGGCACCTGAAAACCCACCCCAAAATAACAGGAGATCCTCCAGCCGGCCAACAGTCCCGACAGCAGGCCTCCCGCACCACCAATCAGGCACAAGCACCATGCCTCCATCAGAAATTGCCACCGGATCTGCCCCGGCGCTGCTCCGAGGGCCATGCGGACCCCAATCTCCCGCACCCGCTCCTTGACCGCAATCAACATCAGGTTCATCAATCCGGCCGACGCCCCCAACAAAGCCAATGCAGCGATCAAGTAAGCCCCTTTGGAGATTACACCCAGTGACTCATCCAACTGAATCATCAACAAATCGTTACGTTGCATTACAAAATCATCCGGATCCGATACGCCCAGGTGACGGATCATCCGAAAACGCACCCGCACCCGGCTGATCCAATCCTCTCGGGCTGGCGTATCCATTTCGCCCCAAGGGCGGAAGCCAATCACACAAGAAACTGCTGCCAATTGGCCTCCACTCAGGGTGATCGGCACCAACACCGAGCGGTCAAGATCCTCCGCTCCTTTTGATTTTCCCAGCACCCCGATGATCCGAAAGCGCTGTCTGTCCAACTGTATCCACGCTCCAAGCGGATCCTCCCCGGGGAACAGACGTTCCCGGACCTGACTGCCAATCATCGCAACAGACAATCTCCCCGACACCTCTCCCTGAGAAAAATTCCTACCCGATACGAGTTCCGCCCCTTGTAAACCGACAAATCCCTCGTCGGTGTATATGAAGCTCATATTAGGGGGTGTAGAACGCCCGTTACCCCTCACCATACAACCATCCCGGACCCACGACGCAGCCATTTCCCCCGGAAACGAAAACCCCTGACAAAACAGCCGCACTTGCGCCACTGAAATTTCCGGTTGCCGCCTGCCGGACTGCAAATAAAACGTATGCGCTCCCAGACGGGCATATTCCTGTCGCACCGACACCGACAAAGCCTCGGTTGCAGCCGCTATTCCAACCAGCGCCGCAATCCCCGTCACCATCATTAAAACTGTTAGAACCGAACGATAACCGCTCTTTAGAATCCCTTGACAGACAAGTTGAAAATCCTCACACCACCGGGTCAAGTTCCCGAAAACCCTTCGCCACATCATCATCAAATATTTTCAAGGTGTAAAAATAGGAATATTTCTGCGTTTGACCTAAATTTGCACCCCAAATATACGATTCACATTCAAAATGAAGAACAACCCTACCAACCGACGCAGCAGCCGCAAACCTTTCGAGAACGACCGTCACGAAAGCCGTTTCAAATCCAATTTCAACAAGAAAGAACACAGCGAACACCGGGAACGCCGTTCAGATCGGGAAGGACGTTCCGAGGAATTCCGCAGCAAACGCAGTGAGGGTTTCCGCAAGGACCGTAACGAAGGTTTCCGCAAAGACCGTAACGAAGGTTTCCGCAAGGACCGTAACGAAGGCTTCCGCAAGGATCGCAACGAAGGCTTCCGCAAAGACCGCAACGAGGGCTTCCGTAGCAACCGTAACGAAGGCTTCCGCAGCGACCGCCCGATGCGCCGCCCCAAACCGGAAAAGAAAGTCCTGGTGCAGGAATTCAGTTCACTGGTGCGTCTGAACAAATTCATTGCCAACTCAGGCGTCTGCTCCCGCCGCGAAGCAGACGAACTCATAGCAGCCGGTGTCGTTACCGTAAACGGCCAGGTCGTTACCGAACTCGGCGTCAAAGTCAATCCGGATCAAGATGATATCCGTTTCAACGGAGAACGCCTTCGTGGAGAAGAAAAGGTCTATGTCCTGATGAACAAACCCAAAGGATACGTGACCACCACCTCCGATCCCCATGCAGACGCGTGCGTGATGGACCTGATTTCTCCGGACCTCTGTCCTCAACGGATTTTCCCCGTTGGCCGTCTGGACAAATCCACAACCGGTGTCCTGCTGCTGACCAACGACGGTGCCTTGGCCGAAAAACTGACCCACCCGTCCTACCAACGCAAGAAGATCTACCACGTTTTTCTGGACAAGAACCTCAAACGGCCCGACTTCGAAAGTCTGCTGACGGGCTTTGACCTGGAAGACGGTTTCATTGCTGCTGATGCCTTGTCCTATATTGACGAGCACGAAGACGAAGTCGGCATGGAAATCCACTCCGGCCGCAACCGGATTGTCCGCCGCATGTTCGAACACCTGGGCTACACCGTCAAGAAACTGGACCGGGTATACTTTGCCGGCATGACCAAAAAGAACCTCAAACGCGGCCAATGGCGTTTCCTGACTGATTCCGAAGTGGTTTTACTGAAAAATGGACAATATGAATAACACCCGGCAACAACCTCATAGAGCCGGATTTGTCAACATCATCGGCAATCCGAATGTCGGCAAATCCACGCTTATGAATGCCCTCGTGGGCGAAAAGCTTTCCATCGTCACCGCCAAGGCACAGACGACAAGGCACAGGATCATGGGTATCGTGAACGGAGACGACTATCAGATCGTCTATTCCGACACCCCTGGAATCCTGAAGCCGAACTACAGGCTTCAGAAGAGCATGATGGATTTCGTCGACACGGCGATCGGAGATGCCGACATAATCCTTTATGTCACCGACACCATCGAGAAGGGGGACAAGAACGAGGAATATATCGCCAAGCTCCAGAAGATCGAATGTCCGGTCGTGCTTGTCATAAACAAGATCGACATAAGCAGCCAGGATAAGGTTCTGGAACTGATGGGATGGTGGAAGGAGCAGCTTCCGAAGGCCATCATATTCCCTGCATCGGCCCAGGAGAGGTTCAACCTTGACAACATCTTCGATGCAATCGTCAGCAACCTGCCTTATGCACCGGCATGGTATGACAAGGATGTGTTCACCGACAAGAACCTGAGATTCTTCG
>CALCYB010000152.1 GCA_937906485.1 uncultured Rikenellaceae bacterium | reverse complement strand
ACTACAAGCGTACTCCGCAAGACAGTCTGCCCATCATCTCCACCCAGTACAAATACCGTCAGATTGTCCTGTATCCGGACAAGGAAATCGCCGCTATGCAGGCCAAGGAGCGCCTGTTGGAATTCCGTCAGCGGATTTTGGACGGAAGCAGTTTTTCCATGCTGGCAACGATGTATTCCCAAGATCCCGGCAGTGCGATCCGCGGTGGGGACCTGGGGATGGTTTCCAAATCCATTTTCTGGCCCGAATTTTCGGAAGCCGCTTCCATGCTGAAAGATGGCCAGGTTTCACCGATTGTGGAGACCCCGGACGGATTTCACCTGATTGAAATGATCAAGCAGACCCAGGACATGATGCATGTGCGCCACATCCTGATCAAGCCCCACTACGGTGATGACCAACGTCAAAAGGCCTTTGCCAAATTGGACAGTCTCCGTACCCTGATTGTGGCGGATACGTTGTCTTTCGAAGATGCCGCAAAATACAATTCCGAAGATCCCAAAACACGGACCAACGGTGGTCTGGTGGCAGACGAACTGTACACAGGATCTTCCTATTTTGAGGTAGATATGCTGAAACCTGCCGATTATCAGATGTTGAAAGATCTTCAGCCGGGAGCTGTTTCCCAGCCGTTTGAATCCACCGACAACGAAGGGAGAGGCAACCTGGTGTACAAGATTGTGATGCTGGACGAGGTAATCCCTTCCCATGTGGCCACCTTCGAGAAGGATTTTGCTGTCCTGCTGCAGGAAGCAAACAACCAGGCTTCCAAAAAGATCATCGATGATTTTCTGACCGAGAAGATAGGCTCCACCTATATCGTGATAGATCCTTTGTTCCAGAACTGTGATTTCGAGCGTTCCGGATGGGGGGGCCGTGAATGATGAGACGATTATTGATTCTGTTTTTAGGACTGGTCATAGCAGGGACCGCGCTGACGGCACAGGAAACTGAACCGTCGGATTCGCTGGTCCGTCTGTTGAGCGCCCAGAAAGCCCGTCTGATTGAGAAGAACGGAAGAAGTTACCGGGAAGTGACCGGTGATGTCCGTTTTCTGCATAACAATACCTACCTGCATTGTGATACCGCTCTGTGGAACGTGAAGAACGAGTACATTGATGCAATCGGCAATGTGAAGATCATTCAGGAAAATACGGTATTGTCGGGTGACAAACTGCATTACATCATCAAACGGGACCTGGCCCAATTCCGGGGTACACTCGTAGAGCTGATGGATAAGGATCGGAATTGTTTGAGAACCAAATTTCTGGATTACAATACAAAAGACAGTGTGGCTACCTTCTGGAGCGGAGGCAGCATGATGGACAAGGACGGCAACCTGATTGAAAGCATGCGTGGGGTATATGATTCCAAATTGGGCAAGTTTACCTTCAGCCGTCGCGTTCAGATGTTTACGGACTCGTTGTTCTTTGTGGCGGACAGTCTGCGTTATTATTCTGAGCGCAATTATGCTGAATTTGAAAGCAATCTCCGCGGATGGAGGAATGACAATTACCTGGAAGCCGATTCCGGGTGGTACGACCGCGAACGGGAGCGCATGTTCTTTGAGGAGGATGTCTATGTGCAGACCCCGGATTATGAAGTCTGGTGCGAGCGGCTTCATTATGACCGTGCCCATGCGACCAGTCTTTTGGAAGAAAAGGTCAGGATATTGGATACGGCCAGTCAGGCGGTCATCCTGTCGGACCGTCTGCTGTACGAAGATGCAAGAAAATATGCGGAATTGACCCATCAGCCCGCTGTCATTTATTATGGCGAGACGGAAACAGGTGTCCGTGATACCCTCTTTTTAGCGGCTGATACGTTGATTTGTCAGAATTTAAGGATGTATGAAGTGGACAGTACGGTCATCGCGGCTGCCCGCTACCGTCGGGAGCAATCCAAGTTGGATCCGGTGGGCAATGCGACCAAGAAAAAGACCGAATCCGGACGTTCGGCACCTGAGGGCGGAGGAAGAGGCGGACAGCAGCCCGGTGCACAACCCGGATCACAATCCGGACCACAACCTGGAGCACAATCCGGGCCGCAACCGGGAGCACAATCCGGACCGCAACCTGGCTCACGTCCGGGAACACGACCTGGTTCGCAGCCGACATCGAACGACGACTATCCGAGAACCCATACACCTTCCGGCCCTCGCGGCAGTTTTGATCCGGAGTTGCAGGATACCACAAGGATGCGTCCTCCGGAGATGTCCCAGGCCCGGCGTGACAGTTCTACAATGATGTCGATGACCCGGCGTGACAGTTCTGCAATGATGTCGAT
>CALCYB010000151.1 GCA_937906485.1 uncultured Rikenellaceae bacterium | reverse complement strand
GCACGATGCCAATGCAATTCTTTCTACGCCTGTTGAATCTCCCGAGAGCATACTTTTGCTGGCCGGGGATGTGGATGTGGTCGGCATCGATGAAGCCCAGTTCTTTGATGCCCACATTGTGGACGTCTGCCAACACCTGGCCGACCAGGGAATCCGGGTAATTGTGGCCGGCCTGGATATGGACTATATGGGCAAGCCCTTCGGGCCCATGCCTGCCCTGATGGCAGTTGCCGAATACGTCACCAAGGTCCATGCCATCTGCGTCAAATGCGGCGACCCTGCCCAACACTCCCACCGGCTGTCAGCCAGCAACGAACTGGTGGTTCTTGGCGAAAAAGACATTTATGAACCGCTCTGCCGCCATTGTTTCAACAAGGTCCGTGCAGAAGAAGAAAATACAGAAACATTATGATTTTAAAGACACAAGCCATCAATCCGGAAGAAATTCCCTTGGGATGTTCCAAAATGTGGGGTGGACCGGATCTGCCGGAAGATTTTGATTTTCCGATGTTCAAAGATGAAGTTGGGGATGAATACCACTACCGTTTCATCTGCCAGATCGACTGCCGCGAAGCGGCTCCCTTTGATTCCGAAGGGCTGCTTCCCAAAACCGGCATCCTGTATTTCTTTGCCCGCATCGGCTATTATTTCTCAAACAGCTTTGACGATGAACCCCGCAACAGCGGATGGTGGGATTTGAGTGACACCAAAGTCATTTATGTGGCGGACAACGACGACAAACACCTGGCCGAAGCCATTCTGCTGGATGATGATGACCAACCCATTGCTCCGGCAGACGAACGCATCACCTTTGAAGCCGGTATTCCACAAGCCGGCCACCAGTTGCTGGGCAAACCTTCCTACTTGGCGGAAGAATTGGAAGAAGATCCCGACCGCCTGCTGCTGCTCCAACTGGATTCCTGTCAGGCCGGGGATGAAGAACTCAATTTCTGCGATTGTGGCATGCTGTACTTTACCATCCGTCGGGAGGATCTTCTGAAAAAGGATTTCAGCAAAGTACAAGGCTATCTGGCTACCAGTTAATGGTATCCAACAAGGTAACGGACTGCAGCTGTCCTTTCTTGTCGTAGGAGAGTTGTTTGACCATTCCGATACCGTAAGCATACCAGGAAACGGTCTTCTCCACTTCCTTGTTCATCATGGCTTTCATGGTCACCGTTTCTTCGACGACAAAACAATCATAATCACCGGCAGGAGTGCTGATCCGCTCTTTGCCGGTAATTTTTCGTTCCTCACCTTCCATCGTCATACTCATGACCATGAACTTGAAACGGAACTTATAATCCGGCAGAGCGCCAATCTGGGGATAACGGGGAATACCTCTGAGCTCACCGGTTATCTTGATGCGCTCCTGCATCTGGGCAATGGCGGCCTGTTTCTCCTGGGGTGAAACCTCCTTTCCCTCCTGAGCCAACGCCTCCTCGACCACCTGGCCCAAGAGTGCCTCACCAAAGACAGCCTGCATGTCCAGGATGCACTCTCCTTCTTTAAAACGATAGAAAATCAATGATTTGACAGTATCTGTCGGTGCTTGATCAGCAACGACCTGCATCTTGATCTTTGCCGATCCGTTGACAGCATTTCCCGTCATTTCCTCCACAGAATAAATCATCCGGGAAGTTGGCTGACCGGCTGCGTCCTGGGTCACATAAGACCAGACGGCCGTCTGCGGATCCGGAACAAAAAACACATCCTGCTGCGCCCACACCGGGAAACAGAGCATTCCCAGGCAAGCAATCAGCCATGCACGCCTCAACTCTTTCATTCTTCAGTTTCTATTACTTGTCGTTCGATTTTCTTCACCAGAATTTTGTCAATCCGCGCTCCATCCATGTCCACGACTTCAAATTGGAAATCTTCCCATTGGAGGGATTCTCCGGAAAGCGGTATGTGTTCAAGTTTTTCAAGAATCAACCCACCCAGGGTATTGTAGTCGTTTTCTGCAAACAGATCTTCACATTCAAAATGTTCCAGAAAATCATAGAACGGAATCTGACCGTCCACCAGCCAACTGTTTTCTTCCTTGCGTTCAATGATGTCCGGTTCCTGTTCATCATCTGAAATCGTACCCACCAGTCCTTCAAGAATATCCTTGTGGGTCACAATACCTTGGAACACACCGAACTCGTCACAGACCAGCCCGTAAGCGACCTGCTTTTCCTGCATTTGTTCCAGCACCTTATACACGTCGGTATATTCGTGAAAATACTGTGCCGGTCGAATAATATCGGAGAGTTTGAAATCCGGCTGGTCCAATGCGGCAAACAACTCTTTCAAGAAAACCACCCCCAGAATATCATCCAGGCTGTCATTCCCGACCGGATAGACTTCAAAAAGGTTCTCCTTGATCAGGTCCGAGATATCTTCGGCAGTCATTTCCTTTTCAATCCAGACAATCTCATTGCGGGAAGTCATGATGGATTCTACCTTGCGGTCACCCAACGAGAAGACCCGTTCCACAATGTCCTGCTCCATTTCCTGCACCGATCCGTCTTCGGCACCTTCCGCAATCATGGACTTGATCTCTTCTTCGGTCACAATCGGATCTTCTTCACGCAGACCGATCATTTTGGACAACAAGGCCGTACTCTTGGTCAGGATCCAGACAAACGGAGAGGTCAGCAACGAAAGCAGGTGCATCGGACCGGCCACCACCTTGGCGATGCGTTCCGAATAGTTCATCCCGATACGCTTGGGCAGCAACTCTCCGATAATCAAGGTCAGATAAGTCACAATCACGACAATGATGGTCTTCGAAACGCCCAATGCGATGGAAGCATTCATGCCCCAACCCACCAGTATTTCAGAAAAATCCTCCGCAAACTTATCACCGGAATACAAACCGGTCAGGATACCGATCAGGGTGATGCCGATTTGTACCGTAGACAGGAAACGGTCCGGTTCTTCTGCCAGTTGGAGCGCCCGTTTGGCTGAAGAACTTCCTTTCTTGGCTTCTGCAGACAAATTGGATTTGCGCGCACTGATCATTGCTATCTCGCTCATGGAGAACAGACCGTTCAGCAAAATGAGTATCAGAATAATAATTAATTCCATTGCTTACATTATGAGCGGACAAATGTAATAAAAAAAAACAGGTTGCTCAAAAATACATACCTTTGTCACAAAATACACGGCATGCAGACACAAAAAAGACGCTTCCCAATTCTAAAACTATGGGCCTTTGCCCTTTTATTTCATATGATCCAACCCATTCAATCCCAGAATCTTCTACCCATGAAACAACTACTTGTCCCCACCTGTTGTGAACTTGCTGCAGCAACCCCCGACCAACAGAAAGAACTCATGAGAACACTTCCGGCCCAGGCACTGGACTGCGTCAACTGGCCGGACCGCTTCCCTTACGCACCGCAGACCTCGTTCCGCATCGCAACGGACGGCACCTACCTGTACATCTACTACGAAACACAGGGAATCGGTCTACGCGCAGTGGCCCTCCAAGACAATGGAGCGGTTTGGGAAGACAGTTGTGTGGAGTTTTTTGTCCAAGTGCCCGGACAAGACTGCTACCGCAATTTTGAAGTGAACTGCATCGGCACCTTGCTGGCATCCGAAAAAACGCCTGGATCTGCATCCAAGCGTTTCAGCGAAAGTGAACTGGCCACCATCCGACGGTATCCGTCACTGGAGCACAAGGCCATCGACCTGCCGGAAGGGGAATACAGCTGGGACATGCTGCTGATTATTCCGATTGCCCGTCTGGGACTGGACCGACTGCCGCAGACCCTGAGAGCCAATTTCTACAAGTGCGGGGACAAAACCAGCCGTCCCCATTACCTGAGCTGGAATCCGATTGCCTTTGAACGGCCCAACTTCCACCTGCCCGAATTCTTCGGCGAACTGCGGTTCGAGTAGGCCGCCCGGAACCGGTCAGGCCTCCTTGATGTATTTGTAGCAGGCCAGGTAGTCCGTTGAGGGCACCAAGGTCTCCTTGACAGAACGGGGTGATATCCAACGCATCAGGTTCTGTTCCCCACCGGCTTTGTCATTGGTTCCCGAGGCCCTTGCTCCCCCAAAAGGCTGATGGGCCACTACAGCTCCCGTAGGCTTGTCGTTGATGTAGAAGTTGCCGGCTGCATTCTTCAGGCGGTCAGCAATGGCTTGTATGGCTACACGGTCGCGTCCCATCACTGATCCGGTCAAGGCATAGGGCGAGGTTCTGTCGCAAAGGGCCACCGTCTCATCCAGCAGCGCTTCCTCATAAGGATAAACCGTCAGTACCGGACCGAAGATCTCTTCCTGCATGGATTTGAAATGAGGATTGGACGTTTCAATAACCGTAGGATGCACAAAGTAGCCGACTGTTTTGTCGTACTTTCCCCCCAGTACAATCCGGGCATCGGCGGCCTGGCGGGCATATTCGATGTAGGAAACAATGTTGTCAAACGAGGTCTCGTCAATGACGGCGTTGATAAAATTGGTCGGGTCACAAACGTCTCCGATCTTGACCTCTGCCGCCATCTCCTGCATCCGTTCCAGCACCTGAGGCCACAGGTTCTTGGGAATGTACATCCGGGATGCAGCCGAACATTTTTGCCCCTGGAATTCGAAAGCACCACAGAAAGCCGCAACGGCCACTTCCTGCGGATCTGCTGACTCGTGCACGAAGATAAAGTCCTTGCCTCCGGTCTCTCCGACCAGCCGGGGATAAGATTTGTAGGTTTCGAGGCGTTCACCGACCTGTTTCCACAAGTGATTGAACGTCTTGGTAGATCCGGTGAAGTGTATCCCACCAAAGTCCGGAGAAGACAGGGCGACCTCCCCGATTACGGATCCGGGTCCACAGAGGAAGTTTACAACACCGGCCGGCAGACCGGCTTCTTCGTACACCTTCATCAGGTAATAGTTGGACAGGATGGCCGTTGTAGAGGTCTTCCACAGGGTGGTATTCCCCATCAGTACGGGTGACAGATTGAGGTTGGACGCAATGGCTGTAAAGTTAAAGGGGCTTACAGCAAGGATGAAACCTTCCAACGGACGGTATTCTGTGCTGTTGATCTGGGTATTGTTGGACTTGGGCTGACGGGAGTAGATGGTCGAAGCATAGGACACGTTGTAGCGCATGAAGTCAATGGCTTCACAAGCCGAGTCGATTTCTGCCTGATAGATGTTCTTGCTTTGTCCCAGCATGGTCGCAGCATTGAGTACTGCACGGTATTTGGTGCTCAACAATTCTGCTGCACGCAGGATGATGGAGCAACGCACCCGCCAAGGGGTTTCCGCCCACGTCTTGTGCGCCTGCATCGCCGCCTCGATGGCCATCTTGACCTCCTTTTCTCCTGCCTTGTGGTAAGTGGCGAGCACATGTCCATGATCGTGCGGACAAACCACTTTGCCCAGGTTTCCGGTCCGGACTTCCTTGCCTCCGATGATCAAAGGAATCTCCAGCACGGTATTGCGCTGACGTTCCAGTTCTGCATCCAAAGCAATGCGCTCAGGAGAGCCTTTCAGATATTCCTTCACCGGTTCATTGCCGGGCAAGGGAAAAGAAAAAATCGAGTTGTTCATAGCATGATGATTTTTATAACGATTAATCAATGATTGTCGGGTGATTACAGGGTCAGTTCCGAGAAGGATCCGAACGTATAACCCTGACGTTTGAGTTTCCGGATGATTTCCGACAGACGCAGGTAGAGCGCATCCGTACGGGTATGGTGAATACCCGGGTGTATCAGGATGATGGCACCGTTCAGGCCGGCCTGCTCTTCAAAATTATAGAGCATTTCGATCAGGCGGTCGGAACTGCGGTAATTCGGCATATCCGGCGTCGTGTAGTCGGCATTGGTGGCGGTTCCGGGAGTCAGGTTGATGACATTCATTCCCAAAGCCTCCAGGGCGGCCACCGATTCGGCATTGTAGTATTCATACGGAGGCAGGAACCAGGTTGCCTGCTGGGGAGCGATGCCGAATTTTTCGAGCTCCACCAGGTTGGCCACCATGTCTTGCTGCACCTCTTCAAAGGAGACCAGGGAAGAGTCCCGTTTTTCCCAAGGAGCATAGAGCAGGTGTTTGTCGGAGTGGCCGCTTACATAATGTCCTTCATCAATGATCTGCTGAATCAGGGCGCGGTGCTCTTCCATACGCAGGCAATTGCCGGTCAGGAAGAAGGAGCCTTTGATGTCGTGACGTTTCAGGGTTTTGAGGATGTGGGATCCCCCATTGAACATGGAATCCGCAGAGAAGACCAGGTAGATCCGTTTCTGATCCGGGTTGACGCGGATGATGGCTCCGTATTGGTCCTTTTTCAGGTCAGCCGTTTTCTGGGTTTTGCCATGGGCCTCGCGTTTGGCAAAGTAGTACGCCAGACCTGCGGTTCCGTCCATGGTCGGTTCGTTGCTGGCATAATCACCCAGGTCATCATGGTAGACCGCTATTCCGTTGTTCAGGATGGCAAAAGGATCTTCGTGGGTCAAGGAATTGCCGGCACGTTCCAGAAAGACCTCCCGATAGACCGGACCGTCCACCAATCCGCCCGGGGTGCTGTCGCCCACCAGGAAGTAGGAAGTATGCGGCTCTTCGGGGAAATCATAGCCGACCGGAGCGCCCACAATCATGGACGTGCCCCAAGGGTTGCAACCCAGCAGCCAGTCACGCAAAGCAGCCTCCATTTCCAGGAATGAGGCATCGCCACTGACCTCGTGGTAGAGGCGCGCCTGGGTAATGGCAGCAGAGGTCAGGTTATTGGAACACCAGATAAAGGGAATGCCGTTGATGAACGGGTCATCCGCAGCACGGGTCTTGATGGCTTGCAGGCCCTGACGCATAAATTCGGTGTATTTGGCGCTGAGTGCCTTGTTTTCCGACTTGGCCAGGTAATAGTGGCCCAGGTTGATGAAGGGATAATATTGGTAATGGCGGCCACGGCCCAATTCCATCCAGGGTGTCACCGGTTCGAGTTCTCCCCAGTAATCGGCTTGTTGCCACCAAAGCTCTTCGCCCGTGTATTCTGCCAGGGTGGCGGCAGCCAGTTCCACATCATCCACCCAGGTGTCTTCTTCGTAGAAATAGGGGGATACCACACAGGCGGTTTGGGTGTTGCCGGGTTGTTCCAAGGCAAAATCATAGGCCTGCAGGGATTTGGTCCGCATCAGGTCTGCAAATTCAGCATCCAGATCCCGGAACACTTCTGCACCCAGTGCAAAGGTGGAAGCGAACTTTCCGGCAGTGGAAGAAACACCGGTGGTCCGGTTGATGTGCTTGGAAAGACCTTGGGGTTTTCCGGTCACGAAATAGACCGGACGCCCCGTACCGGGGCCCCAACCGTAATCCACCTGATCGTCTTGCGGAAGACGGAATCCGGCATGATCCCGGTCATCTGCAATCTGGTTGAACATCACCCGGTGCTCGGGATTCATCTTTACCAACCAGTCCAATCCCCAGCGGGCCTCATCCAGGATGTCAGGGATGCCGTTGGATCCCCTGCGGCCATTGGCCAGGTATTCATCCTTGAAGACGGACTTGTCCTCCTGCTCCATGTAGGCAAAAAGCAGGTGATAGATGGTGGTTGCCGAAGTGGTGGTGTACTGCAGGTAGTCCGTCGCATCGTGCCATCCGCCGGTCACATCAATGCGTTCACCGCTGCGGGTCGGATGGTCCACGATGTACCCGTCGTGCTGGTGACAGAGTTCCCCGGTGTAGGGATTGTCCCCGCAACGTTGCTGACGCAGGTACACCAGCAGGTAATCCGCCAGTCCGTCATATACATCCGGTCCGATGCGGAAACGCACACTTTCCGTCCCATTGCAGCGGATGTAATAGCCGCCGGGACGGTCGACTGACGAAAAATCAAGGCGATAGGCCCGTTTCATTCCCCAACGGGAGGCGTTCGCCGGTTTGCCTTCTCCTTTAAAAACGAGACGGTCATTCGAAGCGTCGTACACTTCAAATGAACCGTCCACTTGATCCATTGATAAAAAGACTGCTACTTTGATGTCATCGGGCAGATAACCTACGTTATTGACCCGCACCCAAGACTGAGCAGACAACCCCATAGCCGTCAAGCCCAAAAAGAAACAAACGAAAAGTACCTTACGCATACCTAATAGAATTAGAATGCGTGAAGATAGGCATTATTTTTCAGATTCTTTTTGTTCCGGTTTGATTTCTTCTGCCTCGTAACCCAATTTCTCGATGGCTGCTTCCAAGGCTTCCACGTTGGTTTTGGAGGGTTGGTACTTGAACCAGATGGTTTGGGTCGCCAGATCCACCTTCAAATCTTTGACACCCTTGACAAAGGGAAGTTTGGCTTCCAGTTTGGCTTTGCAGTTTTCGCAGTCCACCGCTACGGAGAAGGTAACTTCCGCTTCTTTCTTCTTGTCATTTTTTGCATCTGCATTCACACAGCATACAAGGGCAAACAGACATACTGCCCACATTTTGATCCATTGTTTCATACTACGCGATTCTTATAGATTGTACAATTGTTATTTCCACAAAGTAAACCGAAGGCCGGCATACACTTTCAATCCCATCAGCGGTCCCCAGATCACGCTGGAGTTGAAGTCTGCGCTGTAGGGATCGGTGGCATTGATGATCGGGTTCTTCTGTTTGTAATTGGTCAGGTTCTCTGCTCCGACATACACATCCACAGCACTGAATTTACGGGTAATCTGGGCAAACAGCATCGGATAGGCAGGAGAGTAGGAAGATTCGCCCGGTTGTACGGCAAAATCAGGCAGACGGGTAGGTCCGTTGATCTGGGCCGTAAAGTCAAAGGTCCAGATGTTCATCCGGGTGGCATATTGCAGGTTCAGCACCCCTTTGTAGCGGCTCACCAGCGGACGGTCCACCAGACCACGCTCATGCAGGGTCACTTTGGAGTCCGTGTAACGGAAGGTTGCCAGGATGCTGAATCGTTCGATCGGATAGATGGAGAAATCCACCTGATAGGTATTCGTATAGGAACGGGGGTTGTTCAGGGAACTCAAGTTGTAGATCCAGGTTTCTCCGGCACGCCACTCCTGATCCACAATGACCTGCTCAATGAAATCATTCCGGAAGTAGTCAAAACTGATGTAGGCGCTTTCATCGTAACCCCAAGGCAGGTAGGCCGTAATGTTACCGCCATAGGTCCACGCATCTTCAATGCCCAGGAACGAGGCATTGTCCTGAACTTGCTGGGGATCGCCGAATTTGACCAGACGGCCGGTGGACATCATGCCCAGGTTGTCCACAATCACATTGGCAGAACGGTAACCGCGTCCACCGGAAGCACGCAACACCAATTGGTCGGTAAAGGCATACTTGAGGTTGGCGCGCGGCGAGAAGAGCCAGCCGTGGAGGTTGTTGTAATCTGCACTGAAATCCAGCACAGCTGTGAATTTTTCACCCAAAGAATAAGTGTATTCCGCATAAACACCGAATTGGTTTTCTTCACGGCCCAGGTTGTACTGTTGGCCGCGGATGGTGGAGGAAACCACATCGTTCAAGGTTTCATCAAACAGGTCATACTGGTTGCGGAACCCGAAGGAGAAACGGTGATTGTCGTTCGGGATATCCTGATAAATCACGTTCAGGAACGCAGAATTCTGATCTCCGAAGTATTGGCGGTTGCCGAAATGGGAGTTGAGCTTGTGGTAAGTATAATCCCCGATGACCGCAATGTTCCGGCTGTTTTCTTCGTTCAACGGGAAACCCAGTTTGAAAAAGCCGCTGATGCCTTCGTTTTCGATATGCGATCCCCAGGGCATGATTTCTTCGGGCTCCATACGGACATCCGGATCATAGTCCATCATCCCCCCGATGCGGTCATCTTTCAAAGCCCGGAAGCCGAAACGTGCCTGGAAGCCGTTTTCCTTGTAATACAGCCAGCGGTTGCCGACATTGAACTGCAGGGTCTGCGGTTCATCCCGGAAACCGTCATGGTTGCTGTCGTGGGAAACGGGGTCGGTCGAAACGTGTCCCATCAGGACGGTGCTCCATTTTTCGTTCAACTGGAGCGAAGACGCGATGTTGGCCTCCGTACGGAGCATATCGCTCAGGAACAAATTGATGAACAGAGGCTGTTCGGCAGTGGGCTTGCGGTGTTCCATGTTGATTTGTCCGGTGATGGCCTCTACCCCATTGATGACAGAAGAGGGACCTTTGGCAATCTGAATGCTTTCCAGCCATTGGCCCGGAATGTAGGACAGGCCAAAGGGTGAAGCAAGGCCACGCATCACGGGACGGTTCTCATCCAGCATCTGGGTATAGATACCCGAAAGGCCCAACAGACGGATCTGTTTGGCTCCGGTAATCGCATCCGAGTAACCGACCGTCACACTGGCTGAGTTTTCAAAACTTTCCGCCAGGTTGCAGCAGGCCATCTTGCAGAGCCCGGCTGCGGTAATCACTTCGGTCTTGACCGGCGTGATCCGCGAGAGGTAATTGCCTTCTTGCTTGGAAACAACCACGGCTTCTTCCAGCTCGTTGATACCCGTCAGGTGAAATTCCACATAGGTCATTTCCGGGGTCACCGTTACGGTGTCACGGGTATAGCCGATGGCCGTTGCCACCAGGGTCACATCCCCTTTGTTTACCTTGATGAACTCAAAAGCCCCGTTTTCGTCGCAATCCATGTAGGTACCTGATTCCAACCAATAAACGGATGCAAAAGGAACCGTTTCCTGTTTGCCGAACGAAGTGGCATAAACGACCCCTTTCAAAGATTTGTCACGTTGTCCCCATACAGGTACAACCATCATGAAGCCCAACAGGACCCCAATCATTCGAGTCAGTAATTTCATATGTAATGCAGTATTTTTTTTTAGAATGAAACAATAACGATGCTGTCTTGGCAGGGACTGATCCGCAGATCAGGAATGCACCCCAAGACTACAAACGCCATTGTCCTGACCAGGTCTGCGCCTGGTCTTTCCAGACAGGAGGATCCGAGGGATCCGGATAAAGAATGAGGTGGGTGGCATCCGGCAGCCCGCAAGCGGTGAGTTCCCGGCAAACAGGGGGAAGCAACAGCGTCAGATCATCTGAAAGCGTATCGGGGCAATGCACACCTTCTTCAGCAAGGCAATTGGGCAAAAACTGATAGGTCTCTGTATGACAGCATTTTTCTTTAGTAGGAGCTTGGTGTTCGTGCCCACAGGTCTGGGGTTCCTGCTCCAACAACAGAGCCACACGCGTAGTCCCTTCACAGCAGACGTGACGGCTGAAACCTATCCCAGAAATGAGATAGACGCTCAACAGTACACAGACTGACCAGGAAACCAGCAATTTTTTAACCACAATTCGTCAAATTTGGGAGCAAAGAAAAGAAAAACATTCTATATTTGCAAATAACAAATCACAACAAATCATCTGTCCTATGAAATTTTTCAAAACATTTCTGGCATCCCTGCTTGGATCCCTTGCAGCCCTGTTTGCCGCCTTCCTGCTGATGTTTGCCTTTTTGGGCGCCATCGCCAGCATCGGCAGCTCAGAACCCATCATTCCGGAAAAAGCCATCCTGACCATCAACCTCGCTGACGGCATCAGCGAACAAACCACTGAAGATATTGATATCCAAGGTCTGTTGGCCGGTGGTAACGGCATGACCAATTCCTTGGGCATCTACGATGCAATCCGTGCCATTGATGCAGCCGCACAAGACCCGGGCATCCCTTTTATCTATTTGAAATGCGACAATGCGAATATCAGCATTGCTTCGTGCGAAGAACTCCGCAAGGCCATTGAACGTTTCCGTCAAAGCGGAAAACCGGTGATTGCCTACGCCGACAACTTCACCCAAGGCGCCCTTTACCTGGCCTCAGTTGCCGACAAGATCTATACAGCGCCGCTGAGCAACCCGATGATTCAGGGGCTGAGCTCCCAAATCCTGTTCCTCAAGGACCTGTTTGACGAATTGGGCGTGGACATCCAACTCATCCGCCACGGCAAATACAAATCCGCCGGTGAACAGTACATTGCCTCCAACATCAGTGAAGCCAACCGCGAACAACAGGAAGCTTACCTGAAAGGATTGTGGGGGGCTATTGCCCGTCCGATCTGCGAAAGCCGCAACCTGGACCTGAACACCTTCAACCAAATGATCAACGACCTGAAACTCTCCTCGGCAGAAGATCTGGTCAATGCCGGCCTGATCGACAGCATCATCACCCGCCAGGAGTTGCGTGATCTGCTGTGCAACCAATATGGAGAAGAAGACCCTGATCAAGTAAAGACGGTGGACTTGGGCGCCTATGCCAGCGTGAAGGTAAAGGAAGACCTGAAGATCAAAGACAAGATTGCCGTACTCTACGCCAACGGCCAAATCAACGGCGCAGACGGTGAAGGCATCACCACCAACCCCATGATTCAGGAGATCCGCAAGATCCGCGAAGATGAAAACATCAAGGCGGTCGTGCTCCGCGTCAACTCTCCCGGCGGCAATGCCCAAACAGCAGAACTCATCCGCAAAGAACTGGAACTGCTGGGTGCAGAAAAACCCCTCATTGCTTCTTATGGAGATTATGCAGCCTCCGGTGGCTACTGGATTTCAGCCGGTACCGAAAAGATCTACAGCAATGCCACCACCCTCACCGGTTCAATCGGTGTATTCAGCATGATTCCCAACATCGGAGGAGCCATCCGCAAGATTGCCCACATCAATCCGGTCAGCATCAATACCCACAAACACAGCGATATGGGCACGATGAGAGCCCTCGACCGTACAGAAACTGCCACCATGCAGAACATGGTAGATGACATCTATGTCCAATTCGTACAATTGGTGGCTGACGGCCGTCAGATGTCTACCGAAGAGGTGGATGCCATCGCCCAAGGACGGGTATGGTGTGGTGAAGATGCACTGAAGATCAAGTTGGTGGATGAAATCGGCGGTCTGGAAGACGCCATCCGCTATGCCGCCATTGCTGCTGGTCTGGAAGAGTACCGCGTCAGCGAATTTCCGAAAGCAAAGACCGGTGTTGAAAAACTGATGGAATCCTTCGGAAATGCATCGGCAACCTTTGCCTCAATCTCCAATCCGGAACAACTGATCGAACGCCTGCAAGAAGCCGCAGCCGGCCGCAATGTCTATGCCCGCCTGCCCTATGTAGTGCTGGATACCAACTGGTAGTCAAACAACGTTGCATGAAAGAGGAGGCCGACTAACGCTGATTAGCCGGCCTCTTTTCCTTTTATAAATGATTGCAAGAGAATCATCGCACAATGATCTCATCGGTAAAGACCCAGCCACCGTATTGTCCGTTTCGGGCCTGGTACCGGACATAACGGCCTTGCGCCTGGCCTTCCCAGGCAAAGGGAACAAACAGCACCTGACTGTCCCGTACCACGTCATGGTGATGGGTCACCAAGGTCGTAAACTGTTCATTGTCCTCAGAGACCGAAATAGTCACCTCTGCCGGCAGAAAGACCTCCGGTCCGCAGACCTGCATAAAATCTGCAGAAATGAAAGAAAGGGGCATCACTTCGCCCAGGTCGATGGTCACATCCAGACGTCCGCGGCGGATGAACCCTTGCCAACGGCCATCACCGTAGGTCCAGTCGCCCCGCAAACCGTCTGTCAAGGCCCCGTCGCCACTGGCACCATAGCCCGGATAATACGGGATGTGATAGGTCACCGGCTTGCCTTTGGCCAGGTGATCCACCGCTGTGAGGGATTCCGGACGGTTGCCGACTTCCCGGGCCAGATCAAACGGATGATAACCCGCCTGCTGAAAGGCTTCACACCAGGCCAGGGCACGACGACGGAAGTCCGTCCAGTTTTTCTGTTCCGGTTGTGTCCAAGCCACTTCGGCCAAAGCAAACAAGCGGGGATAAATCATCATTTCTGCATGTTCGGGCGTAGGGACATATTCACACCAGAGATTGGCCTGTACGCCCAATATGCGTTGCGCCTGCTCCCGGGTCAAGGTATCCGGAACGGGTTCGAAAGCGTAAACCTTTTCCAGGGGAAGGTATCCGCCCATCGCCTCGGGCAGGGTATGCGGTGCATCCTGATACATGTCAAAATAGCAATGGGATCCGGGGGTAAGTATCGCCTGTTCTCCAGCCCGGACAGCTTCAATGGCTCCTTCTACGCCTCTCCAGGACATCACCGTAGCACCCTGCGCCAAGCCCCCTTGCAGGATCTCATCCCAGCCGACCAGCCGGCGGCCTTTGGATGCCAGGTAGTCCCCCATCCGACGGATCAGGTAACTCTGCAACTCGTTCACGTCCTTCAATCCCTCCGCCTTCATCCGTGCCTGACACAGGGGGCAGGTTTTCCAGGCCTGCTTTCCGGCCTCATCTCCCCCGATGTGGATGTATTCAGAAGGGAAAACATCCATGACCTCATCCAGAACTGTCTGCAGAAAAACAAAGGTTTCTTCTCGTCCGGGACAGAAATCCGCATGCGGATGACCGTCTCCGGCACAAGACAGCTCGGGATAGGCAGCCAGGACTTCTTCAGAGTGGCCCGGCATTTCAATTTCGGGAATGATTTGTACATGTCGCTCAGCGGCATAGGCCACCAGTTCCCGTAACTGTTGCTGGGTATAATACCCCCCGTACACGCCGGGGGTTCCTTCTTCAGCATACTGACGGGAACCAAACCACCAGTCTTTCCAGAGATCTCCCTGACGCCAGGCGGCAAATCCGGTCAGCCGGGGGTAGGCCTTGATTTCCATCCGCCAGCCTGCCGCATCGGTCAGGTGCAAGTGCAGACGGTTCATTTTCAAAGCAGCCAGCGCATCGATCTGTTTTTTCAAAAATGCCGTATCGTAGAAATGGCGGGAAACATCCATCATGAATCCTCTCCAGGCAAAACGGGGTGCATCTTCCACATACACCGAAGGCACCCGACCATCTTCGCGCACCAGCTGTTTGAGGGTCTGCTGACCATAGAACAGACCGGCAGCATCCGAGGCTTCCAGTACCAGGGAGTCGCGTGTGACACGCAACCGGTAGGCTTCACGGGCATCCAATCCGGGAACCACCTCCATCCGGATGCCCTCACCCGAAGTCTGCGCCTTGGACCAGTCAAAACTGCCTCTGCCCCAGGTCAGCTCCTGGGGTTGGGGTATGATCTGCGAGGCTTGCCGGTTGCTGCAGCCAGCAAGCAGGCAGCCCAGTGCAAGGGCTGCACAACAACTAACGGATCTCAATTTCATCGACAAACAAGAATGCAGGTAAACCTTTACCAGGATGCCAGTCGGGCAAACTGTTTTCCACTTTGGCGTGAACGCGGACATAACGTACTTCCTTTTCCGGGAATACATAGACATGGTCATAGAGGCCATTGCGATCATCCAGGGTCATGATCGGATAATCCTCGGACACTACGGTCTCCCATTGTTTTCCATCTTCAGACACCTCGATCACAACGCCCCGGGTATCAAAAATCCAATCCCCTTTTTCAACACAGGTAGAGAATTTCACTTCTTCAATCTCACGAATCTTCTGCAAGTCAATAACCGCATCCATATCCCCACGATAGAAGCCCAGCCAACGGCCGGTTTTGTAGTTTTGGCCACCTTTGAGTCCGTCCACCAGCAGACCGGCTCCGGTATAGGTGTACGAGGGGTGGGTCGGTGCAGCCAGTTCGATCGGACGGGTCGTGGCCAGATTGAAACGTACCTGTTCACCATAGATCCGGCTGAATTCATCCCCCCGTTTGACCACCGCCTGAATCCGGGCATCTTCATCGATCCGGACAGGATTGAGGTACAACTCACCGTATTTATGGGGATCTCGGCCATCCGTCGTATAATAGATCGCAGCATCGTCCACGGTAGAAAAGGTAACGACGACCTCGTTTTCCTTGGGATCCGGAAGGATTTCGGCCGTCACATCAAACAGATGGGTCGCATAGTGATAACCGTTGATGCGGTAACGTTCAATCAGTCGGGGCAGACGCTGGAGGAAGGACGCGTAATCCCGGAGTTCAAGCGGGCTCCACTGAATCTCACACAATGCGGCCATACGGGGCAGTTCCATGTACTGTACCTGACGGAAACTGTCGATGTACTCGGTCCACAAGTTGGCCTGAATACCCAGAACATGGGCATGCTTTTCAGGGGCAATCAATGCGAAAGGAGGCTCATAGGAATAGACCCGTTCCACCGGAATGAAACCACCGATGGCGATCGGTTCATTTTCACGGTCGGTTGTCTGGTAATAGTCAAAATACAGGTGGGTATGGGGAGAAAGGATCGTATTGTGGTCCAGGTTGGCGGCCTCAACGGCACCGCTGCTGCCTCTCCAGGACATGACGGTTGCTCCGGGAGCCAGTCCACCTTCCAGGATCTCATCCCAACCGATCATCTTCCGGCCATTTTCTGCCAAGAAGTTCCCGATCTGGGTCATGAACCAGCTTTGCAGCTTCATTTCCGCTGAGTTCTTTTCATCATCCACCAGTCCCAGTTCCCGGATCTTGGCCTGGCATTCCTCACAAGCCTCCCAACGGACTTTCGGGCATTCGTCACCTCCGACATGGATGTATTCAGAAGGGAACATTTCCATAATTTCCTTCAACACCGTCTTGACAAACTCAAGGGTCTGGGGATCTCCGGCGCAAAGCACATCTTCTGAAACCCCCCATTGGCGCCACACTTCATAAGGGCCACCGGTACAACCCAACTCCGGATAAGTGGTCAAAGCGGCCAGCATGTGCCCGGGCATATCAATTTCAGGAACTACCGTAATGTGGCGTTCGGCAGCATAGTCCACCACTTCCAGAATTTCCTTGCGGGTATAGGCCCCTCCGTAAGGGGTGTTGTCGTATTCTCCGCTGTTGTGTCCGATGACCGTTCCGCTACGGCGCGACCCCACTTGGGTCAGTTCCGGATAAGCCTGGATGGGAACACGCCATCCCTGGTCATCCGACAAATGCCAGTGGAAACGGTTGATGTTGTGCAAGGCCAGCATATCAATGAACTGTTTGACTTCCTCGACGGTGAAGAAATGGCGGGACACATCCAGCATCGCACCTCTCCAGCCAAAACGGGGTGTATCTTCAATCACGACGGCTGCCATGTGCACCGCTCCTCCCTTGCCTACCGGGAGGCTTTTGCGCAAGGCCTGGATACCATAAAAGACCCCGGCCGGAGAGGGAGCAGCAATCAGTACCCCTTTGTCGGTAATTGTCAACCGGTAAGATTCCTCAGTCATGTTTCCTTGAGGACCTGCCGTAGGATCAATCATCAGATGAATACCCACTTCGTCCGCCGTACGTTCCTTGCTTTTACGGGGCCTGAGGTTCAAATCGGCTTCCGTCTTCACATAGTCTGCCAGAAATTGCGCATTCGCTTTCATCTGCTCCTGGTCTTCGGGATAGAAGATTTTCATCCCGTTCTCCAGCACAAAGTCCTCTCCCTGTTGCAGGGTAACGGACACAGGTACTGGAATAATAGCGTAATCGGCCGAGCGGTACTGCGGTCCACAAGCCGTCACGGTCCAGACCACCAACAGGCTGCCGAGAGCCCGAATCAATGAATTTAGGTTAGATTTTTTCATATGCGATTGTTTTATTTTTAATAGTAGATTCTGCAATGGGACTACTCAAAAATATCGGCTAACTGCCATATTCGAATGCTTTTCAGCTGTTTTTGCGAGGTACCCAGATTACGGTCCTCCAACACCAGCACTTTGGGCTCATTCGGATAGAGGTTAAAGAAATTGTCGGAATAGCGCAACCCCTGTACCGGAATCTCCACAAACACATCCCGGGCCAGCACATCACTCTGCAGGGTGATCTCCCAACGGCCAGGAACGGCTTTGATCTGAATATCAATATCTGCCCGGGGGACTTTCATTTCCAGCGGACGCACCAACGCTCCCAAATGATCCTGCATCTGCCCGTCAGCCGAAACAAACCTCGTCCGGATCAACACTTTTTTGGGACGTTTCCTATGCAGGAGCTCGGATTTGGACAGACAGAACACTTCCTGAGTCGCATTCTCGGGCAGGGTAATCACCCGGTCAAAACTACGGACCACCTCCCCTTCCACAGTCAGCACATCCACGCGTACCGGGACCTGTTCCCGTTTTTCCAAGCGGTCGGAGGCTGCATAAAAGCGTACAGTATCCCCGTCACAATGCCAGGTCACCGTTTCGGGAGCAAAGGCCCGTTTCATCTGATAATGCAAAGCCTTCCAGTTGCCATAATAATCAACGCTGGCCCACGATACGGTCGGCCACGCCTCGTTGAACTGCCAATACAGCGACCCCATGCAATAGGGTCGGTGACGGCGGTGTGCCTCCACCACATCGCGCATGCCTTGTCCCTGCAACACCTGCACCGCATACACAAACGTGGCAAAATCCTCAGGCACCGGATAATACATTTCCAGGTATTTCCTGATCAGTCCATTCCCGGTGGACGCCTTCTGGTGGGTACGCATCACCTCTGAATCCAGGTCATAATCCTGCTCCGTAGCAAAGGTGGCAATGGTCTTCATTTCCGGGAAAGCCTGGAAACCGTATTCGCTTACAAAACGGAAACGGTCCTGGTCCATGCTCTCAAAGGGTTTCTGACCGTACCACAATCCCCAGTTATGTGCATCCCCATGGGCCCAACTGTCAGGTCTTCCCCAGTTGGCGGACAACGGGGATCCATGCAGGTAGGGACGTTGCGGGTCATAGGTAGCCACCATCTCCGGCAGCAGTTCACGGAAGAGTCGGTCATAATCCGTCTGCATCTGCTCATACACTCCGGGATAATCCGCATAGCGTCGTTTCCAGCCCCAGTACTTGATGCCTTCCTCCACCTCATTGTTGCCGCACCAAAGCACCAGAGAAGGGTGCCTGCGCAAGCGTTTCAAATTATATTCCGCCTCCAGACGGACATTGTCCAGAAAATCTTCATCTGCCGGATAGGAAGTACAACCGAACAGGAAGTCCTGCCAAATAAAGATACCGGCCTCATCCGCCATCGAATAGAGGTAGTCAGACTCATAAATACCACCGCCCCATACCCGGATAAAATTGAATCCGGCTGCAAGCGCATCGTCGATCAGGCGTTGATAACGGTGCTGGAACATCTTGGGCAGAAAAGCATCCCCCGGCATCATGTTCGCACCTTTGGCAAAAAGCGGACGTCCGTTGACCAGAAAATAGAACGAGGTTCCCAAAGAGTCTTCTTCCTGAATCAGTTGCACATCCCGCAAACCCACCCGTTCGTTACGGGTCACCTCGACGGGCGCCTGTTCATCCAGCCACTGCACGGTCGCCTTGAAATCATAGAGGGTGGCTCTACCCCAACCGTTGGGCATCCACAACTCGGGCGAAGGAATGGTCAACGGCAGAAGCGTCTGCTGAAGACCCGCCTCCACCTGCAGGTCCACACTGTCCTGACCCAACAGCTGCCCGTCCAGGGAATAATCGAAATGAATACGGGCCGTACCCGATGCAGCAGCCTCCCAGACCAACTCCCGGGACACCTTTGCCAAGTCGGTATCCACGTGCAGGGTACGGACATAATAGTCTTCGATCCGTATTTTGTCCCACAGTTCCAGGTACACCGGCTTCCAGATTCCGCAGGTAACCAGACGGATCTGCATATCCCAGCCATAACTGTAGGGAGCCTTCCGGGTATAGACACTGGTTTTCTCGGGATGGTGGTCGTTGTCAGCCGGATAATCAAAACCTGCAGCATCCCTCAGGGGCATCACTTCCCGGACCGGAGAACGGAACCTCACCTCCAGACGGTTCTTTCCTTCCCGCAGCAAAGGCTTGACTTCAAAGGCATAACCCACGAACATATTGCGGGTAGCGGCCACTTTTTCGCCGTTGAGAAAAATGTCGGCATACGTATCCAGCCCGTCAAAACAGAGCCGGATCCCATCAGCAGCCAGATCGGCGGAAGACAATTCAAATTCCGTCCGGTACTGCCAGTCCTGGTCTTCCACCCATTGGACCAATTCTTCATTCGCACCATAAAACGGATCCGGAATCAGCTCATGCAGCAACAGGTCCGTATGCACCGTACCCGGAACAACGGCTTGCCGCCAGAGCGAGTCCCCAACCTGACAGAACCACCAACCTCGATGCAGCGGCAAACGCCGCTGGGCCATCAGACCACTTCCCATCAGGCTGCCCCCCATCAGCAGGAACACCATCCATGTCAACCACCTTTTCATCAGCATAAATGTTTATTCGGTTTTCGAACTGTAATAGCGCATGAACTGCGTCCGTTCAAACAATTCCTCCGCACCCAAGGAAGCCGCATTCATCTTGCCGCGGAACATCGGAATGGACTCATATCCTTTTTCTTCCTGCCAAGCTTGCAGCCGCTCCAGCATCTTGCCGATCTCCTGGGGACCTTGCTGATAAATGGCGCTGCATACCTCAACGGCAGAGGCCCCTGCAAGCAAAGCTTTGATCATGGCATCCCCGTCATGCACCCCGCCGGACAAGGCAACCGGCAATTGAGGTACACGGGAAGAAACGATGGCGGTCCAACGCAAACCGTTGTACAGATCCGAAGGATTGCTGAACAGTGATATTCCAGTTTGTCCACATCGATATCAGGCTGGTAGAAACGGTTGAAGAGAACCAGGCCGGAAGCCCCGTGCGCAGACAGACGGTCCGCCATAGCCACAGGAGCGGTCAGGTTGGAACCCAATTTGACAATCACCGGAATATGAATGTTCTTCATCACGTGTTTCAGAACATTGACGTGCATCTGCTGGAAAGAACCGGCCTGATAAGCACGGTCGCTACGCAGCGAGAGGATGTTGACCTCCAATGCATCGGCACCCGCTTCTTCAAACAGGGAGGCATATTCTCCCCATTCCGAATCCGTATGACAATTGATGCTGGCGATGACAGGAATCGTACAGGCTTCTTTGGTGGAACGGATCAGCGAAACATATTCATTCAACTGGTGGGTACGGACATACTGTACCATGTAATCATCCCCTTCCGTATGCCCGCCGGTATCCATCTGACCGGCATACAACATGATCTGTTCTTCAAAAACAGATTTCAGGACCACAGCAGCTGCTCCTTCTTCCTGGAGCTTTTTATTTTTTGATGCAGAATTAGTTAATCCGGAACTACTGACAATAAGCGGATTTTTCAGCGACAAACCCGCAAACGATGTTTTTAAATCTGCCATAATCTGTTCATTTTATATTATCCGAACAAATTTACAGATTTTTAGACACTCATCCAACTACAAAAGCGAAATTTTACCAATTACCCGCGTCTGTGGAGTCACCCGGAAACGGTGGTCGGAGCGAAGTCCAGGAAGAAGTACAATGGTCTGCTGCCCGCCCTCCTGCTCAGCCTCTCCGGTCGTGATGACCGGCTGCAACTGCTTCTGGTGCAGGTCCAGTTTGCAGTTGATGAAGAAATCACTGAGCTTGACCGACCCGTTCTTCATCCCAAAGGGACAGAAACGGTCCGAAGGCTGCCAACTGCGGCAAGTCAGTGGAAACACGACTTTTCCGGCATCAAAGTACAACGTGCGGTGGGTGGGATCCGGGACCAGAACCCCGGTATAGGACTCACATGCAAATACAAACCGTTGCCCTTTGAACACATATTCCCCGGGTTCGGAAAACCGGAAAGCGGTCGGTTCGGACGGATTCGAAGCGAGGGGAACAATCCGCCACTGTCCGGCAGCCGTAACCAGTTCATAAGCCGACGTACGGAAAACCCTGCCCGCCTGCTGGTCCGGCATCTTCAGGAGGGCCTGGATCTGCGTCTCGTTAAAACCGAACGGAGCCAGCAGCCCATGGGTCCAGAAGGCAGCCTGCTTGCGGTTCAGCAACGGAGCTGTCTGCAATACATAACCCTCCCGGTCGGGCCGCAGGATAGCGGCACGCAATTCCTCCAGTTGCTCGTCCAGCACCTGTTGGACTTGCGCAAAATGCTGCATGTCCCGATGGAGGGTCTGACGAAAAGAAGGATTGATCTGCTCGAGTTGTGGAAAAACCAGGTTCCGTAACCGGTTACGGGAATAGTGCGACTCCTGGTTGGTACGGTCTTCCCGATAGGCGAGCTGATTGGCCTGCACATATTGTCGGATGGAGGCGCGGGAAATTTCCGACAAAGGACGGATGATCGTTCCGTTCACCGGACGAATCCCCACCAGGCCCCGATAGCCGGTTCCCCGAAGCAGGTTCAAAAAGAGAGTCTCCACCCCATCATCCAGGTTATGGGCGATGGCCAGCCAATCATACCCCTCCTGCTCCATGAGCTGACGGAACCAGCCATAACGCAACTCCCGCGCCGCCATCTGCGTGGATATGGCCCGTTCCCGGGCATAGGCCAGGGTATCAAAACGGATGGTGTAAAACGGCAGACCCGCTCCCGCAGCCCAATCACGCACAAATGCCTGATCAGCCTCCGAATCCTCTCCCCGGAGCGAGAAATTGACATGGGCAATGCCGATACGGTCACTGAACCGGCTTTTGGAAAACAGGTCCGCCAAGGTCATGGAATCAATACCCCCACTGACTCCCACCAGGATACGCCCCTGCCGGTCATCACCGGTCATCCGTTGCACTGTTTCCTCAAACCGAGCCAGCATAAGCGGATTATTTCATTTTGGTATAGTTACCAATCAGATAAGTAAAGGTCAAACTGAAAATTTCCTTGAATTGGATCCGAGGAGCCTTTACCCCGTGACGGTCCGGAATCAGGATATTGTCATCGTAAATCAGGTTGGTCCGGATGGTCGCTGAAAAATACTTGTTCAGAACCAGGCTGGCGTTCACATCCCAGTTGACCTGGATGTTCTGGGGATTGTTCAGGAAATCGGAGAAGAGGATCAGCGAAGTCTGCAGTTTCCAGGTTTTTCGTTCCAGTTTCAACTCGGTCTTGAGCTGCGCACCGAACTCATACCGGATCGCTTCATCCTCGGCATTACCGTACTTGGTACGCAAACGCTCGTCCTCCACAATCACCATGTTGCCGGTCATCGGCGCAAAGTTGACAGAAAGGGCTGCATTCGGCTTGTAATCGACCCCCAAACCGAGAGAGACATAACCCGGAGCCATGAATTGCGAACTCAACACCTTGATCGGTTTGCCTTCGGCATCTGTACCTGCATTGTCAAATCCGTTGGAGAACTGGGTCCGGAAATTGAACAACGCCGACAGATAAAGGTTGTTCACCGCACGATAACCCCACTTGCTGTTCATCCAGATCTTATCGTCTCCTTTCCGGTAACCGTCCTCAAAGGACTGGATGAACCCATAGGAAAACTGAGCCCGGTTTTCCCAGATCATATCCCCTTTGGCATAATTGGCATGCATATCCACAAACGCATTCATGGAAACCGTTCCGCTTCCCCCTTCGGCCCAGTTGGTCAAAGACAATTGGGAAAAGCCCAGTTGGTTCATGATCCCGTTGGTCCAATAACGGGGAGGTTCAACCGGCACATAGTTGATATCAGGTACCGGGAGCCGGGATGCCCAGATCAGGCACAATTCCTGCGCTGCAGACAAACTATCCTTCCGCTCCTGCTGTGCATACAGGGATCCCCCGATACACAAGCACAAAGACAAACAGAGCCAAAAACGTTTCATAATTGCTTAACTTTGAAAATAACTCATCACCTTTTTGCCAGAACATCGTCTGAATTATACTTGTAACCCAATCGTTTACCCGTCTTCATCCGGGCTGATTCGATCTTCGCATTCACTTGTTCCACACTGGCCACCTTCACCACATCATAAGGAGGCACCAGCAGGTCGAACGACAAAGCATACAGCATCGCTGATTCCACAAATGCCACCAGTTCCTCGCGGGTCATCGGTGCCTGGCCGAAAAACTGGGGATCCTGTCTTTTCTGCCGCTTGCCTTCCACAAAGAAATGACGTTGCTGGTTGACAAAAAGACGTGCCACCAGGTAGCCCAAGTCTTCCGTACGGTTGTACTTCATGGAATCGTACAGGAAGTTATAGACATTGATGACGCCACAATAAGACCGGTAGGGATCTTCCTGGACATAGGGATTTTTCCAGATGGAATGGTCCCGGTCAAACTGGAAGACATCGGTATGCATACTGAAGATCAGCACATCATCAGCAAACTTGAGTTCTGCCTCAAATTTTCCCCGGTCTCGGTACTCCAGCCGCACACGACGGTCTTGAGCATTGTCCAACAGGTCCGTGAAATCGTTGCTGATTTCACTCAAGACCTCCTTGAGTTGATTGAATACATCCAGGCATTGGTTGAAAACCTGGGATTTGAGGCGGGACTTTCGGTTCAATCCCTCTAAAATCGCAGCTCTGGGCTGCTGGCTAGGGTCTGGGTTCATGGTTTATTAATAGGATCTGGCAAAAATTACTCGACGATGAGAAGGTTTACCGGAATAGACACATTTGCCTTCTTCTTCCACCACGAAAGAATCAGTCGGAATGCAACGGATGGTCGCCTTGGTCTCTTCCTTGATGCGTTCTTCGGTTTCGGGAGTTCCATCCCAGTGACACAACAGAAATCCACCTTTTTCAATCTGTTCCTTAAATTCTTCCCATGTATCCACACGGTAGGTATGTTCTTCTCTGAATTTCAATGCTTTCTGATAAATATTCTCTTGGATCTCGTCCATCAGGGCTGCTACATAAGCGGCAATGCCCTCGCGGGCCACTGAGGTCTTTTCCAACGTATCACGACGGGCCACTTCCACCATACCGGCAGCCATATCGCGACGGCCTACGGCCAGACGCACCGGAACCCCCTTGAGTTCCCATTCGGCAAATTTGAAACCGGAGCGCACGTTGTCACGGTCATCGATCTTCACTGAAAGGCCCAAAGCCGTCATTTCGCGTTTGATTTCTTCCAGATGGGCCGTCACTTCGGCCAGGTCTTCAGCTCCTTTGTAAATCGGCACCATCACCACTTGGATCGGAGCCAGCTTCGGAGGCAACACCAGACCGTTGTTGTCACTGTGAGCCATGATCAACGCTCCCATCAGGCGGGTTGATACCCCCCATGAGGTCGCCCAGACATATTCCAGACCACCGTCTTTGGTCGCATACTGCACATCAAATGCCTTGGCAAAGTTTTGTCCCAGGAAATGGGAAGTACCGGCTTGCAGCGCCTTTCCGTCCTGCATCATCGCCTCTATACAGAGGGTATCAATGGCTCCTGCAAAACGTTCACTGGCAGTTTTCGGTCCCACCACTACCGGCAACGCCATGTAGCGACGTGCAAAATCCGCATAGACATTGATCATGCGTTCACATTCTGCAACGGCCTCTTTGCGGGTGGCATGGGCGGTATGACCTTCCTGCCACAGGAATTCTGCAGTACGCAAGAACAGACGGGTACGCATTTCCCAACGCACGACATTGGCCCATTGGTTGCAGAGGATCGGAAGATCCCGGTAGGATTTGATCCAATTGCGGTAAGTATTCCAGATAATGGTTTCAGAAGTCGGACGAACCACCAGTTCCTCTTCC
>CALCYB010000150.1 GCA_937906485.1 uncultured Rikenellaceae bacterium | reverse complement strand
TTGCGGACAACCCCATTGCGCTGCTGGTACCCTGCCATCGGATCATTCCCAAAGGTGGTGGAGCCGGCAACTACAAATGGGGCGAACTCCGGAAGGTCGAGTTAATCATGTGGGAACACGCGCTCACTACCCCGGAAGAAGACCCCAAGACGGGTCCAAAGCGCAGCCGGAATTAAGTGCATCAATGCGGCAATCATCCGCCATCTACCATCCACGATAATTGTTTTACGACGTCTGCGCAGTCCTCGGACCATGGCTTGGACCGCCTTCTCCACAGACATGGTCATCGGATAACGATGGCCTTTGATGAAATCGGTATCCACAAAACCGGGATGGATGGAGGAGAAACAGATCTTGGAGTGTCGTGCCACTGCCAACTGCCGCAGGGTCTTCAAGTAAAAAGCCTGGAAATGCTTGGTCGCCGAATACCCGGGAGCTACCCCGAGGGGCCGGATCCCTGCGATGGAGGAAATGACGGCAAAATGGCCAGCCTGCCCACGCGAATTCCAATAATGAAAGAACCAGGTGACGACTCTCACAAACGCCTGGACATTGACACTCACGGCATTCGTTTCCAAGGTCGGATCCAACGGCAGGTTACCGAACCCATAACCGGCTGCATAGATGCACAAATCAACCCCCTGCATTGCTGAGACCACTTCAGCCAAATCCTCACAGACCTGTTCCCGGGTCACATCGAATGCCCTAATCTGCAATTCTCCGCCCAAGGCTTCCTGCTGCAGGCTTGCCAACAGCTGTTCCCGTCTGCCGGTCACCCCTACCCGACAACCTTGACGCAGGTAGGTCCGGGCAAGTTCCCGTCCGATACCGGAGGTCCCTCCTATAATCAATACACGTTTCATAATGGGTACAAAAATAAAAAAACGCGCTCGAATACGAACGCGTTCTTTTGCCAAAAGCCAACCTTATTCTGCTTGTGCTTCTTCTGCAGCAGGAGCTGCTTTCTTTGCACGTGAACGGCGGGTAGCTTTCTTTTCTTCTTTCTTGGGAGCGGCTGCAAGAGCTGCTTCGTTGAAGTCTACCAATTCGATGATTGCCATATCAGCGGCATCACCTTGTCTGAAACCGATTTTCAAGATGCGGGTATATCCACCGGGACGTTCTGCAATCTTGGGAGCAATTACGCGGAACAATTCGGTAACTGCTTCTTTTTGTTTCAGGTAAGCAAATACAGTACGGCGTGAGTGAGTTGAGTCTTCTTTTGATTTGGTGATCAGGGGTTCTACATACTCTCTCAAAGCCTTTGCTTTGGGTAAGGTCGTCTCAATGCGCTTGTGCATAATCAGGGAAACAGCCATATTGGCCAACATCGCTTTGCGGTGTCCTGTCTTGCGACCTAAGTGATTGAATCCTTTATTGTGCCTCATTTTCTTCTACTTCTTCTACAGGTTGTTCTTCATTTTGATTTCTCTTTTTAACCTCAATGTTGTATTTGGTCACATCGATGCCGAAATTCAGTTTGACGCGATCCAACAACATATCGATTTCATTCATTGATTTCTTACCGAAGTTTCTGAAACGGATCAGTTCTGAGCGTTGCAGAGATACCAGGTCGGCAAAGTTCTCAATGTGCGCAGCCTTCAGGCAGTTCAAGGCCCGTACGGACAGTTCCATATCGGAGAGCTTGGTCAGCAGAAGGTGACGCATGCGCAATGCTTCTTCATCCAAAACTTCGGGAGTGCTCTTTTCTGCAGGAATTTCCAAAGAAATCTTTTCGTCAGAGAACAACATGAAGTGATGGATCAGAATCTTGGCTGCTTCGGTCAACGCATCCTTGGGCAGGATGGAACCGTCAGTAGTGATTTCAAGATTCAGTTTTTCGTAGTCGGTCTTTTGTTCTACACGGTAGTTTTCAACCGAATACTTCACATTCTTGATGGGGGTGAAGATAGAATCAATGGCAATCGTACCGATAGGAGCTGATTCAACTTTGTTCTCTTCTGCGGGAACATAGCCTCTGCCTTTACCGATCTTCAAGTCAATTACCAACTTCACGGAAGGTTCCATAGAACAGATGTGGAGTTCCGGATTCAGAACAGAGAAATTGACCAGGCTCTTGGCGATATCCCCGGCAGTGAATGTTTCTTGTCCGGTGATTTCGAAAGACACCATTTCGCTTTCTTGTTCCTTCACTTCCTGTTTGAAACGGACTTGCTTCAAATTCAGGATGATATCAACTACTCCCTCAATAACACCGGGAATGGTGTCAAATTCATGATCCACTCCTTCGATTTTGATTGAGGTGATGGCAAATCCTTCTAATGAAGATAAGAGTATGCGACGCAGAGCGTTACCGATGGTGATTCCGTATCCGGGTTCCAAAGGACGGAACTCGAAGCGGCCAAAGGTATCATTAGCGTCAAGCATAATGACTTTATCCGGTTTTTGAAATGCTAAAATTGCCATTATATTCTATTATTTAGAGTAAAGCTCGACGATCAATTGTTCGTTGATGTTTTCAGGAATTTCTGTACGTTCGGGGAGGTTGAGGAATTTACCGTTCATGTTTTCAGCACTCCATTCCAACCAAGCATAACGTGAGGTTCCAGCCACTGAATTTTGGATCACTTCCAAGCTCTTTGATCTTTCACGAACGCCGATCACTTGACCAGGTTTCACCAAAGTAGAGGGAATGTTGCAAACGATTCCGTCCAACACGATGTGGCGGTGTGTCACCAACTGACGTGCAGCAGCACGGGTCGGAGCGATACCCAAGCGGTAAACCAGGTTGTCCAGACGGGATTCCAAAAGGAACAACAGGTTTTCACCGGTACGACCTTTCATGCGGGAAGCCTTTTGGTACAGGTTACGGAATTGTCTTTCCAACAGACCATAAGTATATTTAACTTTTTGTTTTTCACGCAATTGAACACCATATTCTGAGGTTTTTTTGCGTTTTTTAGCCAACCCGTGTTGTCCCGGAGGATAATTTTTCTTTTCGAAGAATTTATCCGGACCGAAGATGGGTTCACCAAATTTGCGGGCAATTTTCGTAGTAGGCCCTGTATATCTTGCCATAATGAATTAACGTTTAACAATATTAAAAATTATACTCTACGACGACCTTTGGGACGGCAACCATTGTGAGGCAGGGGAGTAACGTCAATGATTTCGGTTACTTTGATACCTGCACCATCCAAAGTACGGATAGCAGATTCACGACCTGCACCGGGACCTTTTACGTAAGCTTTGATGCTACGCAGACCCAAGTCATAAGCAACTTTGGCTGCGTCTGCAGCTGCTACTTGAGCGGCATAGGGAGTATTCTTTTTAGAACCTCTAAAGCCCATTTTACCGGCTGAAGACCAGCTGATCACTTGACCCACACTGTTGGTGAGTGTTACAATCACGTTGTTGAAGGTAGATGAAATGTGAGCTTCACCGTAAGCATCAACCTTAACGACTCTCTTTTTGCTAGATGTAGTTTTCTTTGCCATAATAACTTTCAGGTTCTATTATTTGGTTGCTTTCTTCTTATTCGCAACAGTTTTCTTGCGACCCTTGCGAGTACGAGCATTATTTTTAGTGCTTTGTCCACGTACGGGGAGTCCGAGACGGTGACGGATGCCACGATAACATCCGATATCCATCAGACGTTTGATGTTCAATTGAATGGAAGAACGGAGTTCACCTTCAATCTTGTATTCTTCTGCAATCTTGCTACGGATTGCTGCGATTTGGTCGTCGTTCCAGTCCTTTACTTTGATATCGAAGTCGATACCGCAGTCAGTAAGAATCTTTTGTGCAGAACTACGGCCAATACCGAAGATATAGGTCAAACCTATTTCTCCGCGTTTGTTTTTCGGTAAGTCAACACCGGCTATACGTGCCATAATCTTTTATGTGATTTTTATTGTTTTACAAATTATTAAAAATTATCCTTGGCGCATTTTAAATTTAGGATTCTTTTTGCAAATAATGTACAAACGACCTTTGCGCTTTACAATCTTACAATCCTCGCTACGCTTTTTGATGGATGCTTTTACTTTCATTGCTGTAAGTTTTTATTTGTATCTGAAAGAAATTCTTCCTTTGGTTAAATCATAAGGGGACATTTCAACCCGTACTTTATCGCCGGGGAGGATCCGAATGTAGTGCATTCTCATCTTCCCAGAAATATGGGCAATTATTACGTGGCCGTTGTCCAGTTCTACTCGAAACATCGCATTAGACAACGCTTCAATAATAGTACCTTCTTTCTCGATAGCAGCTTGTTTTGGCATAAATGTTTTATCTCCTTAAAAATTAACAATTTTCTATAAAGTCGAAAGTTGACAGGACTTCTGCGCGTTCTTTCCTGACGGCGACCATCAGCTCGAAGTGTGCCGATTTCTTCTTGTCAGCGGTACTAACTGCCCA
>CALCYB010000149.1 GCA_937906485.1 uncultured Rikenellaceae bacterium | reverse complement strand
CCCAGAATGTTCAATAGGGTGGATTTTCCACATCCTGATGGTCCCATGATGGCTACAAATTCACCATCTTTGATGGAAAATGAAACATTGTTCAAGGCGGTGGTTTCGATTTCTTCAGTACGGAAGACTTTGCTGAGTTGGTTTACGTGAATCATAATCTGCTTATTTTTATTTGTTTGTATTCAAGAGTTGTGTAGGAGGTCAAAAGACCAGGACCTCGTTGTCGCCGAAGGTGTCGTACCCGGAGATGATGACTTGTTCTCCGGCCTGCAGCCCTTCCAGTACCTCATAGTATTGGGGGTTCTGGCGTCCGATCCGGATTTCCCGCTTGACGGCGCGGCCGCCTGCCGGGTCCACCACGTAGATCCATTTGCCACCGGTGCGTTGGTAGAACGTTCCCCTTGGGATGAGGATGGCCTGTTCGGGGTCCCCAAGCTGCAGGTTCAGGTAATAGGTCTGGCCGGTGCGGATGTTGGCCGGAGAGGCTCCGTTGAATTTGAAGTCCGCTTTGAATTTGCCTTCCCGTACTTCGGGATAGACCTTGCGGATGACGGCATCGTAGGATTCATTTTGGCGTTCAAAGGTTGCGGCCAGGCCGGCGGTCACCCGGTCAATGTAATGTTCATCAATTTGTGCTTCAATCTTGTAGCTGTCCAGGTTGTTGATCTGGCCGATTTTGGTGCCGCTGACGATGGACTGTCCCAGAACGACATCCAGCAGACCGAGTTCGCCATCGATGGGGGCTTTGATGGTCAGGTTGTCCTTTCGGCGGCGGATCATCTGCATGTTTTTACGCATGTTTTCCAGGCTTTCTTCCATCTGCCGGATTTCCACGCTGCGGTAGAGGCTGTCTTGAGTCGCCCGCTCCTTCACGAGCGCAAGACGGCCTGCCGCAAGTTCATGGTCTTCTGCCGCTGTCAGGTATTCTTCCAATGCGATGAGTTTTTCCTCGTACAGGGCTTTGTGTTGTTTGTATTTCCGTTCCAGACGTTTGACTTCAATCTGGAGCTGGAGTTTTTCCTGCTCGACGCTGAGCTTTTGTTGCTCCATGGAAATCAACGTGTTTCGTAAAAGGTTTTCTTTTTCTGCCAGTTCGGCCTCCGAATTGAGGATCTGCAGGTCCAGGTTGTCGTTGCTCAGACGCAGGATCTCATCCCCGGCCTTCACGCTCGCCCCTTCTTCTACAATGATTTCTTGAACAATACCACCTTCCTGGGGACTGATCTGGATGGTGGTCATCGGTTGTACCTGGCCACTGACCCGGATGTAGTCGTTGAACTCTCCACTGCGGACCTCACTGATGGAAAGTGTCTGTCCGTTGACCCGTAAGGTCGGAGAATTGTCCCGGAAAATGAGCCAAATGATGAAGATCAGCAGTAGGGCGCCCAGCCAGAAGGGAAGGGCTTTTGCCGTAAAAGCACGGGCGATGCCTTTTTTCTTTTCAATGATTTTATCCATAATTGCTAGTTTGATTCGGGGGGTTGGGGATTATTGTACTTGTTCCAGGTAAGGGATGCCGTTGTAATAGGCGACAATGCTGCGTTTGATGTAGTATTGGAGCAAGGCATTCAAGCGGTTGGACTTGGCATTGAGCCAGTTGTCGGAAGCCTTCTGGAAATCGATCGAGGAGATGAGCCCCTGTTCGTACTTTTTGAGGTTCAGAGAGTAGGCCTCTTCCTGCAAGGCTGCACGCCGTTCGGCCTGAAGGTAGGCTGCAGAGGCTCCGTCCCGGTCCTGGTGAGCGCGGGTCACTTCTGCTTCCACTTCCCGGATCTGCTGTTCGTAGTTGAGCGTTGCCTTTCGATAGGCATTCTTGCTGCGTCGGACCTGGCTGACTTTGGAGAAACGGTCAAAAATCGGGATGGAAAGGGACAGTTGGATGTATTCACCGCCATTGTTCCTGAACTGGGTGCGGAAAGAGGCCGGTACATAGCCTTCCAATCCGGGATAGGTGTAATAGCTGGTTGACCAGCCGCCATTGAGGGAGAGCGAAGGGGCAAACCTCCACTTTGCCGATTGCAGGTTGATGCGTGCCTGTTCTACCTGGTGTTGGGCCAGGGTAATGGAGGGCAGGTGATGGGTGGCATATTGGAGGGTCTCGCTTAAAGCCTGTTCATCCGTGGTCCGGGTCAGTACCTGATGGGCGGTCATCGAGGTATCAATGACCAGATCCTGATCCATTGGCCAGAACATCAGATCTTTCAGAGTCAGCAAGGCATCCTGATGATGGTTGCTTGCTGTGATCAGCTGCAATTGGCAATCGGCCAGTTCCGCCTCCATCTCAATGACATCCGCATAGCCTTTCTGGCCGAGTTCTTCCTGTTTTCTGGCCCGCTTCAGGGCCGCTTCTGCAGTTTGTACCTGACCTTCCAGAATCTTTTCCAGTTCCTGGTAATAGACGACGTTGTAGTAGGCTTCCATGGTGGCCAGGCAGATTTCATCTTGGGCCAGTTGTGCCTGGTCCAACCCCATTTTTAGAGCGGTGTTGCTGATTTTCAGGTTATTGACGGCGGAGAACCCGTTGAACAGGTAGATGCCGCCTGACACCCCGTAACCGTTGTTGAAGGATGTGGTCGAGACATAGGTGTTGGTCTCCGGGTCCAGGGAGCGTCCGAAGTTGGAGTAGGCATAAGTCTGTCCGGAGATGCTGGGAGTGAATGCCTCGAAGATCGCCTGACGGCGGTTGATTCGGGCATCGTCCACTTCCATCTCCTGGAGTTTTACCTTGACCGAGTGGTCTACGGCATATTGCATGCAGGCGTGCAGGGTCATGACCTGCTGGGCGGCAACCGAGGTTCCGCTCAAACAGCAGCATGCAGCGGTGGATACACAAAGGATAAACTTGTTGAAGGCACTCATGAAATCAAATTCTTTGTTCGTTTTCTGTTCAATGACAAAGAAAGATTCACAGGTTGTGCCAAAGTTTTACTCCATTGATAATCAGTCTTTTGTTGATTTTATGGTTTGCGGGAGCTGTAAAGTTTCTTTACACAGTTGTAAAGAGACCCCGATCAGGCTTGGCTGGTTGCCTTGTCGGGATCTTTGAACAGCACCATAAAGAGGATCGTTACAACCAGGGCATAGCCGGCAAAAATGTACCAGGCGGTACTCCAGTTGGGCTGGGCAGCATTGTACACGAAATGGTTGACAATGGCTTGGGCGGACAGTGTTCCGATGGTGGCACCCAGTCCGTTGGTCATCAGCATGAAGAGGCCTTGGGCACTGGAGCGGATGGACTTGTCGGTCTTCTGGTTGACGTAGAGCGATCCGGAAACGTTGAAGAAGTCAAAGGCTACACCATACACGATGCAGGAGAGGATGAACATCCATACGCCTGATCCGGGATTGCCGGCACCGAAGAAACCGAAACGCAGCACCCAGGCAAACATGGCGATGAGCATCACGTTCTTGATGCCGAAACGTTTCATGCAGAAAGGAATCAGCAGGATACAGAGCGTTTCTGAAACTTGGGACAGGGAGATCAGGGCATTGGCGTTGTTGGCTCCCCAGGTGGTGGAGAATTCAGCAATCTCCTTGAAGTGGGTGATGAACGGATTGGCAAACCCGTTGGTAATCTGAAGCGAAACCCCCAGCAGCATGGAGAAGATGAAGAAGATGGCCATGTCTTTCTTTTTGAAAAGGGAGAAGGCATTCAGTCCCATGGCTTCCACCAGGCTCTGTTTTTCAGTGCCTTTCTTGACCGGACATTTGGGCAGGGTCAAGGCATAGACCATCAGTACGAGACCCAGGATACCGGATACCAGGAATTGGTTGTGGGAGTATTGGAAAGCCACTCCGTCCGCTTGCACATAATTGACAAAGAGCATGCTGCAGATGAAGCCTACGGTTCCGAAGACGCGGATGGGCGGAAATGCCTTGACCGTGTCGTGTCCGGCTCCTTCCAGCGCGATGTAGGCCACGGAGTTGGACAAGGCGATGGTCGGCATGAAGAACGCCACACTGATGCTGTACAGCGCGAACAGGGTGCCGAATTCGACGGTTTCAGCACTCATGCCGTAGTAACCGGCCGCCACCATGGCTGCTCCTGCGATACCGTGACAGAGGGAAAGTACTTTTTGTGCAGGCATGTATTTGTCGGCAATGATGCCGATGAGGGCCGGCATGAAAATCGAAACGATTCCCTGCATGGCATAAAAAAGACCAATTTTTTGGGCCAGGCCGATGTTGACCAGGTAACTTCCCATGGAAGTCAGGTAGGCTCCCCAGACAGCAAATTCCAGGAAGTTCATCACGACAAGTCGTGTGCGGATAGCTTTGTACATAATAAACGTAACGGTTAATTAGGTTTCAGGCGGCAAAGGTAATGATTTAAATCGGAAACCAGATGAAAACGGCAACATCCCAAAGGGCATGGGACAGGAGGATGGCCGAAAAGCGTTCCGGGTAGAAGCGGTAGATCAGTCCCCAGGTCAGTCCCGCAACCATGGCCGCCATGGTCAGCATGAAATTCAGGGAGCCGGCATGCACCAGGGCGTAGATCAGGGTGGTAACAATCAGCCCGGTATTGGGGTTCCAACGGGCGGACAACTGTTTCTGGATATAGCCTCTCCAGAAGATTTCTTCCGCGGGACCGATCAGGAACAGCATCAGGAACGTCAGCAGCCAGGGGGACTCGCCCTCTTTCATGCCGTAGATGGTGTCCACCTGCACACGGGCAAAGTCAAACAGCCAGCTGGAGGCTTTGTCGCCCACCCAGAAGATGCCCCACAGGCCGGCGGCAATGCCGATGCCCAGCAACAGGTTGGACAAGTCCCACCGCAAGTCTTTCCACCATCCCGGATTCAGCCAGGTGGACAGTCCGGACAGCAGCAGAGCTGATCCGGTCATCATCCACCAGAAGTTGACCAGGGGTGCTGTCCACGGGGAGAACATGATGGTCCACAGGACAAAAGCCAGCAGGATCGTGCACCAGAGCTTTTTCACAAGAATTTGATTTTTTCAGGATTTCTGGGTTTGGCGGCAGGGGATTCGTCGGCATAGCCGAAGCCCACACACAGCAGCAGCCGGTAACCCGGACTGAAGTCCAGCAGCTGCATCACCGGGTCAGTGGCCGGGATGCGGTTGATGAAACGGACCGGACTGCCCAGACAGATGGAACCCACGCCCAAAGACCAGGCGGACAACATCATGTTTTCAGCCAGCAGACCGCAGTCCACTTGGGAGAAATCATACGAGAGGTCATTGGCAATGAAGACCATTGTGGGGGCTCCCCGATAGCAGGAACGCATGGCAGCCGGATCCACTTCGGGGTTGGCTTTGGCCATGGCTTCGATGATGCCCGCCTTGTCGTTGATAGCATTGATCTTGTCGAGG
>CALCYB010000148.1 GCA_937906485.1 uncultured Rikenellaceae bacterium | reverse complement strand
GGAACGGCAACTGGCCATCCACGAATCCCGCCATGTCGGCCAAGTATCCCACTACGAACAAGGCATCTGGAAATACCTGTCCTTTCTGCTGGGTGAACAGGCCACAGGCATCGGTCTGGGGATTTATGTACCCGGATGGTTTCTGGAAGGAGATGCCGTTGTAGCCGAAACCGCCATTTCTCCCATCCGGGCCGGACGGGGAAGGAATGCCGAATTCTCCCAGTACCTCAGAACCGCCTACCTCAACGGAGATTACCGCCGCTGGAAACAGTACAACCTGGGTTCTTTCCGTCATTATACGCCCAACAAATACGTCATCGGCTACTACCAGTCTGCCTTCAGCGCCCTGGTTGCCGACAACCCCACAGAACCCGGCGTATTTTTGAGCAACATGGTTGACAACTGGTACCGTATGGGGCTGATTTTCCCGGACAACGCCTCCATTTTCCAAGCCAGCCAAGCCTGGCTGACCGACTACTGGCGGCAGGAACAAGAGAAAAGGGGTCCGATGACCCAACCCCGACGGCTGCCGACGCCCTCTCAGCGCTACTACACGGACTACCGTTATCCCTCCCGCATTGCCACCGGCAAATACCGGGATCGGATCCTGGTGCTGAAATCCGGCATGCAACACAGCCACACCCTGATCGCTCTGGACACCTGCGGCAAAGAACATCACCTGAAGGCATTTTCTCCGTACAGCGGCCCGCTGCACAATGACGGCAACTCCCTGTACTGGAGCGAAATCATTCCGGATATCCGATGGGAACAACGCAGCTGGTCCGATCTGTACCGTTACGATTTCAACACCGCACGGACCGAGCGCCTTACCCATCGCCAACGGCTGTTCCATCCTGTACCTTCATCTGAAGGGACCCTTGCCATCGAATACCCCGTCACCGGCTCTTCCTTTCTGGTCTGGCTGGACCGGCAAGGAGCCGTCCTGAGACGGATGGAAGCCCCGATGAAAGGACAGATCCGGGAAATCGCCCTTTTGTCCGGAGAAACAGTGTATGCTACCATCGTGATGGATCAGGGACTGGGATTGTACCATGTTGAAGCGGGAAAATGGATCTGCGACATCGCTCCCCAAGGGCAGACCTTCCAGCAAATGGTGGCCCATCAGGGAAAACTGCACTTCAGTTCCGACATCAATGGCGTACTGAACCTCTATACCTGGGATCCCCTGGCCCGCCAACTGACCCGAACCACAGAAGCCACCTACGGTGCATCCGACCCTTTCCCGCTGTCGGACGGTCTGCTGTACGCAGACTACACACACGAAGGTTACCGCCCTGCCTTTCTGAAAAACACCGGACAGATCCGGGAAATACAGGACCCTTGCGACCCCTATCGGGATGCCCTTGCCGACACCCTCAGCCAATGGTACGCTCCCTGGACCGATACCTTGTCCTACTCCACAGAGCGTTACCGGGACCCGGAACAATTCCCCTCTGAACGCTACCACAAAGCCACCCACCTGTTCCGCTTCCATTCCTGGGCCCCTGTCTACTACCACATTGACCGGATTACATCAATGTCTTTTGAACAGCTCTACGAAGCAGTGGCTCTCGGAGCAACCGCCTACTCCCAAAACAGTCTGGGTACAGCCCTGACCATGGTCGGCTACTCCTACCACGACGGCTTTCATAGCGGCCACGCCCAGTTTTCCTACAGCGGATGGTGGCCCGTCATCGAACTTTCGACGGACATCAACGACCGCAACCGCATCAACAACCGGCTGCAATGGCAACAGGATGAAGGTAATCTTGCTCTGGTCATGAACAGGACCATCCTGAAAACGTTGGCCGTGGATGCTTCGGCACGCATTTATGTGCCGTTGAATTTGAGCCGCGGGGGATGGCTGCGCGGGCTGGTACCCCAGATCAACTACCACTTTACCAATGACCGGTGGTGGTTACCGGAAGCCACCTCCTTCCACTACCGTCACCAACTCACCTACGGGCTGAGTTATTACCAGCACCGGTACCCGGCCACTTCGAATATTTTCCCGAGATGGGGATGGGGCATCAACCTGCACTACGGACACACCCTCTCCACTGAAAACCTGTTCGGTCAGGCTGCGTATGCCAAGGTATTCGGCTACCTGCCCGGCCTGCTGCCCAATCAGGGGCTCAAACTCTCTGTGGCGGGTCAGACCCAGATTGTGGATGATGAATTCTTCTACTTCGGCAGCTTTGCCGACCTGCCTCGCGGATTCAAGAACCGCTTCCCGGCAGGACACTACCTGCTGGGTACGGCCGATTACGCCATACCGGTGTACCTGGGCGACATCAACGTAACACCGCTCATCTACCTGAAACGGTTGCAGGTCATTCCTTTCTTTGACGCTGCCTGGGAAAGTATTACAGACGATTGGATGTCCTCTTTCGGGGCTGATCTGCTGTTTGACTTCAACCTGGTGGAATTCTCAATCCCCTTGTGCGCCGGCGTGCGCTATGCCCGCCAATGGCACGGACGGGGTCCCAGTCCTGACAGTTTTCAGCTCTTGTTCAATTTGTCGTTGTAATAGGCCTGCAATGCCTGTGCTCCGGCTTTGCCGATGACCTTTTCCCACTGCTCAAAAGAAGCTTCCCGGATCCGGGGGACTGTTTTGAAATGTTTCATCAGCAGGTCCATCCGCCTGGGTCCGATTCCCGGAATATCCTCCAGTTCCGAGTGCAACTGGGCCACGCTGCGCCGGTTGCGGTGATGGGTAATGCCGAAACGGTGTGCCTCGTCACGCAACTGCATCAACAACCGCAACGAAGTGGAATTCTTATCCAGCAACAGGGTCTCCGATTGTCCCGGTATGACAATCTCCTCCAGGCGCTCGGCCAGTCCCACCACCTTGATCTGAGGATAGACCCCCAACTCGAACAAGGCTTCGACGGCAGCCCCAACCTGTCCTTTTCCGCCATCAATCACCACCAGCTGCGGCAAGGATTTCCCCTCCTTCAGCAAACGGGTATAACGGCGGTTGACCACCTCTTTCATGGTCGCGAAATCATTGGCTCCCACCACGGTCTTGACATGAAAAATACGGTATTCCGACCGGCAGGCAGCAGCATTGCGAAAGACCACACAAGCGGACACCGGATTGGTCCCCTGTAAGTTGGAGTTATCAAAACACTCAATGTGTTCCGGACGTAGGGGCAGGTCCAGATCCTGACGAAGACGCTCCAACACACGGTCCGTATGTTGTTGCGGATTGGCAAATTCCTCTTTCCGGAGCCGTTCATGGCGCAGGGCAGCGGCATTCTTGCGGCTCAACTCCAACAAGGCCACCTTGTCTCCGCGGAGAGGAACGTGAAACTTGCGGCCCTCCAGGTGGATATCCGGCAGGAAGGGCACAATCACCTCTTCTGGGGCGCCGCTGCGGCCCTCTTCCGTACACGAGAGCTGATCATAGATAGCCTGTATCAGTGTTCCCAATACGCGTTCCTGTTCCTCCTCTATCCGCAACCGCAATTCCATGTTCAAGGATTGGACAATGGCCCCATCCCTCAATCGCATAAAATTGCCGAACGCCTCATTTCCTTCAAACACCAGCGAGAAGATGTCCGCATCTATGCGTTGGGTATTGGCCACTATCGAACGGCTGTAATGCTGCTCCAGCATCTCTTTCTTCTCCTTGAACTGCTGGGCCTGTTCAAACCGCAAGTCTGCAGCGGCACTGCGCATCTTCCGGTCCAGCAAACGGATCAGACGACCGGTATTGCCCCGAAGAATCTCCTTGACGCCCTCGAGCTGCTCCAGGTAGTCCGCCTCGGTGATTTCTCCGATACAGGGCCCCTTGCATTTGTGGATGTGGTAATTCAGACAAACACGAAACTGTCCCTGAGCAATGCGCTCCTGCGTAAAACGATGCTTGCAGGTCCTCAGCTGATAGAGGGAATCAATCAGCTCAAGCAGTTGTCGCGCATGTTGGACAGAACCATAGGGCCCGAAGTACAGGGAGCCGTCCCGCACAAAACGACGGGTCATGAACACCCTGGGAAACAACTCCTGGCGGACACAGATCCAAGGATAGGTCTTGCCGTCCTTCAACAGGATGTTGTATTTGGGCTGGAACTGCTTGATCAGGTTATTTTCCAACAGGAGTGCATCCTGCTCGTTGTTGACCACGGTATGTTGGATCCGGGCAATGTGGGCTACCATCACCGCCGTCTTCCGGCTTTGCTGACGCGTCGCTTGAAAATACTGGGATACCCGGCGTTTCAAATTTTTCGCTTTGCCTACATAAATCACCGTTCCTTCCTCATTCAGAAAGCGATATACCCCGGGACTTTCGGGTAACAGTTTGATTTTCTCGTCAAAATTCATAATTTTTGTTATTTTCGCGCTTTGTACCTAAACCATACTAACACGCGACAACTATGAGAACAAAGTTAGTCAATATCTCTGACATTCAACAAGCCATTCACATGCACGGCCCGGTAGGTGCCGCCATCGGTTCCGTTGCACTGAAAATGCTTGGTCTTTCACGGCTCAATCGGTACTACGCACAAATCCACCAATACCAGGGACGCGAGTTCTGTGAACAGGTGATGAACGTCATGGACATCCAACACGATGTGCTGGAAGAAGACCTGGCGAACATCCCTAAAACGGGTCCCTTCATTCTGGTGTGCAACCACCCGTTCGGAGCCATTGACGGCATCCTGCTGTTCCGGAAGATTGCGGCCATCCGCCCTGATTTCAAGATCTTGACCAACTTCATCCTCTCCCATATTGAAAACCTCAAGGAACATTTCCTTCCGGTCAATCCGTTCTCCGAATTGAAAGGCAAGAAGAAAAGTCTTCCCGGTATCCGTGCCGCCAAAGAACTGCTGGAAAATGGCGGAGGTCTGGGGCTGTTCCCTGCCGGAGAGGTGGCCACCTACTACAACCGGCCGATGATTGAAGACAAGGTATGGTCCTCCTCCATGATCAAGCTCATCCGTACCAGCCAGGTGCCGGTCATCCCGGTGTATTTTGACGGTTACAACTCCAAGACATTCTACCGCCTGGGAAAAATCCATCCGCTGCTGCGGACTGCCCGTCTTCCCAAAGAACTGTTGAACAAATCCGGCCAAACCATCACCATGCGCATCGGCAAACCGATTCCGGTCAACGAACTGAACGAATACGAGGACAACCGTAGCCTGGAACGCTACCTGCGCAGCCGGGTTTACGCCATGGAAGCCCAGGTCTGCAAGGCCAAAGAAAAACACGAAGTGCTGCCGGACAACATCCCGCCCGTAGCTTCTCCCAAACCCCAGGAACTGCTCCTGCAGGAGATTCAACTGCTTGAAAAAGAAAACTTCCTGTTCAATACGGCCAACTACCGCTGTTACCTGGCCGATGCCCAACAGATTCCCAACCTGATGCACGAATTGGGCCGCCAACGAGAAGAAGCGTTCCGCCGGGCCGGAGAAGGGACCAACACACCGTTGGATCTGGACGAATTCGACAACACCTACAAACACCTGCTGCTGTGGGACGAAGACAAGCAGCAGCTGGTCGGAGCCTACCGCCTGGGAATTGGGGAAGAGATTTACGCCAAACACGGAGTGGACGGTTTTTATGCCAACACCTTGTTCCGCTATAACAAGAACAAAGCCGGGTCAGTGTTGCCCCATGCCATCGAATTGGGTCGATCGTTCGTCGCCAACGACTATCAACGCGAGGCGCTGCCGCTGATGCTCCTGATCAAAGGATTGATGTTCAGCGTAGTGAAATATCCCAACTGCCGCTATTTGGTCGGTCCGGTAAGCATCAGCAACTGGTACCCCGATTTCTACAAGAGCATGATGGTCCACTACGCCCTGGAACACCACAATGCTCCGGAACTGGCAGACCTGGTACAAGCCACCACACCGTTTACCCCCAACACCTTCCGCTGCGAGTTGGATGCCCTGCTGAGCAAAAAATCCGATACGGTCGAGAAATTTGACCGCTTCATGCTGCGCTTGAGCAACAACACCTACCGGCTTCCCACCCTGGTCAAGAAATACATCAAACTCAATTGCCGTTTTCTGGCCTTCAATGTGGACAAGAATTTCAACTATTGCCTGGACGGACTGATTCTGATGGACTTGAAAGACACCCCGAGGGAAGAAATCGAAAACCTGGCAAAAGACCGCGAGGACCGGCCTCAGATTCTGGCACGGTTCGGGTTTGAAGCATAAACGCCCGGCTCGGTCACACTAGGGGACGGGGTCATAACCGCTGCCTCCCCACGGATGACAACGCAGGATCCGCCTTACGGCCAGGTATCCCCCTTTGAAGAGACCGTGTTTGCGCAAGGCCTGCAGCGCATAGACCGAGCAGGTCGGCCGAAAACGGCAGGACGGTGGCGTAAACGGGGATATGCAATAACGGTAAATATAGATCAACAATTCGAAAGGGAAGATCAGCACCTTGCGGATCCCTTTACGACAAGTGCTCCATAGCCGAGCACATTGATTGTCGGATGGTTTCATAATCTGCCGGTTCTTTAGAGGTATAGATCCACATCATGTCCCTTCCCGAAACCCCTTCCTGCAACGGTTTCCGTGTCTGCCGATAGGCCTCACGGATGCGACGCTTGAGCAAGTTACGCTTGACCGCACGCTTGAACAAGCGTTTGGGGACGGAAACCACAATCCGGTCGTGGAGCTGACCGGCTTTCTCCAGGCAGATCACTTTCAGGCAACCGCACCGGTAGGACTTCCCGTTGCGCAGCAGTTGCTCGATGTCCACAGGAGAGCACACCCGCATGGATTTCGGAAAAGAGCAATCGTTCATCATCAGGGTTTAGCAATGTACTTGAAACGCCAGATCCCGTCCCCGGTCTCCCATTCCATCTCACCGTTCTTGGGTTCGGCTTTCCGGATTTGAGCACGAAGAACGGACGACAGGCCGGCTTCTCCCATTTTTTCGTTATTGAACGTATTCAAGATCAATTCATTGTTGAGGTTGTACCAGCTACCGGCATTCTGCTCGTCAAGCACCCACTCGGATATCCCTTCCTCAACTTGCTGGTAGGTGTAATAGTCATATTGCGCCGATGAGCGGAAATCCAGGCGGATCTGTCCATCTTCCTTGCCCCGGATCAGGACTGATTCCCACACCCCGGACAGCGAATCCGACCAGCCGTTTTCCTGGACCCGATACCATGTGGACAGCGGCTCTTCCACAACATCCATCCCCTCCAGCTTCTTAATCAAAGGCTTCCGATCCTGTAGCAATGTA
>CALCYB010000147.1 GCA_937906485.1 uncultured Rikenellaceae bacterium | reverse complement strand
CATGCCACGGACAGCACGGTTCCATGGGCCGACAGTTTCACCACAGCGCTCAGCATCATCGGCATGTGGATGCTGGCCAAGAAATACATCGAGCAGTGGTGGGTATGGGGCATCGTTGACTTTTCCTGTGCGCTGCTGTATGTGTACAAAGAACTCTACTTTACTGCAGGACTCTACGCCCTCTATACGGTAATCGTCTTCTTTGGCTACCGAAAATGGAAACAGCTCCTGTTAGAGTCCCAGAATCCACTTCAGTAACAGGTACACCAGGCCGGACACCAACATCGCGGCGGGGATGGTCAACAACCAGGCCCAAACGATGTTTTTGGCAGTAGCCCAACGTACAGAAGCCACTCCTTTGGTAATACCGGTACCGATGATGGATCCGGTAACGGTATGGGTGGTGCTGACCGGGATACCGGCCAGGCCTGTTCCAATCAAGGTCAATGCACCTGCCGTTTCCGCGCAGAATCCTTGTACCGGTTTGAGACGGGCCAGACCGTCACCCAAAGTACGGATCACCTTCCACCCACCGGTAATCGTACCCAGTGCAATGGTGCCGTAGCAGGTAAAGATCAACCATTCAGGAACATGGAATCCTTCCTTGCCATCAAAGAGAAAGTTGATGAATGCATTGTCCGGATGGGCCTGGGAAACGCTGAAGAGCAGGATGGCAATGATCCCCATGGTCTTCTGCGCATCGTTTCCACCGTGCCCCAGTGAGAAGATTGCAGAAGAAAACAACTGCATTTTCTTGAAGATGCCTTCCACTTTCATAGGATGCTGTTTCTTGAAGACCAACATGGTCAGACACATCATCAAAAAGCCCAGCAACATCCCGATCAGCGGGGACAGCACAATGAACAAGGCTATTTTTGCAATCCCGCTACCGATCAGAAATTCAGGACCGATACCGAACAGAACCGGACCGATCAATCCCCCGATCAACGCATGGGATACGGAAATCGGCATTCCGAAATGGGTACATACCCATACCCAGATCACAGCCCCGATCAGAGCGGACAAGATCACGTATTCATTGACCACACCGGGGTCCACAATGCCTTTTCCCATCGTATTGGCCACCGTGATTCCAAAAAAGAAATAGGCGGCAAAATTCCAGAACGCAGCCCAGAGCACCGCCATTGTCGGGGTCAGGACCTTGGTCGAAACAATGGTCGCAATTGAATTCGCGGCATCGTTCATCCCGTTCAGGAAGTCGAACAGCAAGGCAATGACAATTGCTATAACAACGACTGTTACCATAGGCTACGCTTGTTTGACGATGATGGTTCTGATGACTTCTGCCACATCCTTGGCATGGTCGGTGGTATCTTCCAACGACTGCATGATGTTCTTTTTCTTGATCAGTTCGATCGGGTCCTTTTCTACAGAAAACAACGTGCTCATGTAATCTTCGTACAGGTCATCCCCTTCATGTTCGATTTCATCAATGTGCTTGCACAAACGGCTGATCTTTTCAGCTTTTTTGTTCAATTCCTCAAACATTGCTACCGTCTGTACCAGGAATTGGGCATCTTTCTGAATCATCTTTGCCATTTCGACCATCGGCTTGTCGATTTGGGTCGGGTGATAAATGGTCAGTTTCTTGGCTGAATCGTTGATGAAATCCAGAAACGAATCCATGCGGGATGCCAGCTGATGGACATCTTCCCGATCAAAAGGGGTAACAAAGGTTTTGTATAATTCTTCCAGAATCTTCGCGGTCGTCCGGTCGCCTGAACGTTCGTGTTCTTTGACAGAACGAGCCAGAATCATCCGCTTCTCTTCGGTGGTTTCTTCGGTCAGTTCTACAAGACAATCTGCAGCTTGCTTGATGTCTTCGGCGAGGTTAATGTACAACGGGAAAAATTTTTTTTCCTTTACGACAAACAATTGAAAAAAACGATCAATTTTCATAGTTGATTTTTTAAAATTCTGCACAAAAATAGGGTGAGAATTTTAAAAAAAAATACGTTGAAACGGTTTTGACGAAAATGTAACGGTATTTTAACACGACCCGCTACTTTTGCATCCGGATTCCGGCAAGCCCCTCCCGAGAGTATCCTGTGCGCTTGATTTGATGATGAATGATATGATACACCTTTCGCTGCTATTGGGG
>CALCYB010000146.1 GCA_937906485.1 uncultured Rikenellaceae bacterium | reverse complement strand
TAGAGCATCAGCCTTCCAAGCTGAGGGTCGCGGGTTCGAACCTCGTCTTCCGCTCAACTACGCCAGTGTAGCTCAGGGGTAGAGCGCTTCCTTGGTAAGGAAGAGGTCGTGAGTTCAATTCTCACCACCGGCTCCGCCTTTTTTTGTATATAATACTTTAAAAACATAAAGATATGGCTAAAGAAACCTTTAAAAGAGACAAACCGCACGTTAACATTGGTACTATCGGCCACGTTGACCACGGTAAAACTACTTTGACTGCTGCTATCACCACTGTATTGGCAAAAGCAGGTCTGTCTGAATTGCGTTCATTCGACTCTATCGACAACGCTCCCGAAGAAAAAGAACGTGGTATTACTATCAATACTTCACACGTTGAATACCAAACCGCTACACGTCACTACGCTCACGTTGACTGCCCTGGCCACGCTGACTACGTTAAAAACATGGTTACCGGTGCTGCGCAAATGGACGGTGCTATCTTGGTTGTAGCTGCTACCGACGGTCCGATGCCCCAAACCCGCGAACACATCCTGCTCGCTCGTCAGGTAAACGTACCCCGTATCGTTGTCTTCTTGAACAAAGTTGACTTGGTTGATGACGAAGAAATGGTTGAACTCGTTGAAATGGAAGTTCGTGAATTGTTGAGCTTCTACAACTTCGATGGTGACAACGCTCCGATCATCCGTGGTTCCGCTCTCGGTGCATTGAACGGTGAACCGAAATGGGAAGAAAAAGTTATGGAACTGATGGCTCAAGTTGACGAATACATTCCGATTCCGCCGCGTGAAAACGAAAAACCGTTCTTGATGCCGGTTGAAGACGTGTTCTCAATCACTGGTCGTGGTACTGTAGCTACAGGTCGTATCGAAACTGGTGTTATCCACACTGGCGAAGAAATCCAAATCATTGGTCTGGGTGACGAACCTAAGAAATCAGTGGTTACCGGTGTTGAAATGTTCCGTAAGATTTTGGACCAAGGTGAAGCTGGTGACAACGTAGGTCTGTTGCTCCGTGGTATCGACAAGAAAGAAATCAAACGTGGTCAAGTTATTGCACGTCCTGGTACCATCACTCCTCACCGCAAATTCCAAGCTGAAATTTACGTATTGAAGAAAGACGAAGGTGGTCGTCACACTCCGTTCCACAACAAATATCGTCCTCAATTCTTCATCCGTACTTTGGACGTTACCGGTGAAATCACCCTTCCTGAAGGAACCGATATGGTAATGCCTGGTGATAACGTAACCATCACTGTAGAATTGATCTACCCGGTTGCTATCAACGAAGGTCTCCGTTTCGCAATCCGCGAAGGTGGTCGTACCGTAGGTGCAGGTCAAGTTACCAAATTGTTTGACTAATCCAAACACACATAAAAAAAGGGCTTGGCTCCGTCAAGCCCATTTTTTAGGGGCATAGTTCAAGGGTAGAATAGCGGTCTCCAAAACCGTTGATGGGCGTTCGAATCGCTCTGCCCCTGCAAATTAATACAGATGGTTACGCATCTGTTATTATTTTAAAATCGGTAATAGCAAAAGCTTCCACTGCCATTACCACCAAAACAAAAAAAATGAGCAAATTTAGTGTTTATCTAAAAGATTCTTACACCGAGCTGACCCAGAAGACAAGTTGGCCGACATGGTCTGAACTGCAAAGTTCTGCCGTTTTGGTTATGGTAGCTTCTGTAATCTTTGCACTCGTAATTGCTGCGATGGACTTTGTGTTCCGTCACTTGATGACTTTTATTTACAACATGCTGTACTAAAAAGCTATGGGTGATTTCGAAAAAAAGTGGTACGTGGTTCGTGCTGCGGGTGGGAAAGAGAAGAAAGCCAAAGAATTAATCGAGAACGAGATCAAAGTCTTGGGTCTCGGTCATTTGGTTTCTCAAGTTCTGATCCCGACTGAAAAAATTTATCAGGTTAAAAATGGAAAAAAAGTAAGCTCGGAGAGAATTCTCTATCCGGGTTATATTATGCTTGAGGCCCATCTGACCGGTGAATTGCAGCACATTATCCGCAACATCACTCATGTATCGGGATTCCTCACAGAAAAAGACAGCAAAGACGGAAAGGACAAAAAGCCTGTTCCGCTCAGACAAGCTGAAGTAAATAAGATTCTCGGTCAAGTTGACGAACTTCTCGAACAAGAAGAAGAAAACATCACTCCGTTCATTGTGGGTGAAGCAGTGAAAATTGTGGATGGCCCCTTCAACGGATTTGATGGTACCATCGAAGAAGTGTTGCAAGACAAGAAGAAACTCAAAGTTGTGGTCAAGATCTTCGGAAGAAAGACCCTTTTGGAATTAAATTTCGTTCAAGTAGTTAAAGAATAAATCAATCAGAAAACATTATGGCTAAAGAAGTTGCCGCATTTATTAAATTGCAGATCAAAGGCGGAGCTGCCAATCCGTCACCTCCGGTAGGACCTGCATTGGGTTCTAAGGGTGTGAACATTATGGATTTCTGCAAGCAATTTAATGCTCGTACCCAAGACAAAGCCGGAAAAGTTTTGCCTGTGATTATCACCGTTTACAGTGATAAATCATTTACGTTCGTTGTAAAGCAACCCCCCGTTGCTGTTCAATTGAAGGAAGCTGCCAAAGTTTCTTCAGGTTCTGCTGAACCGAACCGTAAAAAAGTGGCCACCATCACTTGGGAACAAGTGAGAGCTATTGCTCAAGACAAAATGCCTGACATGAATGCATTTACTCTGGGCTCAGCAATGAGAATGGTTGCCGGTACTGCAAGAAGTATGGGTATTCAAGTGGACGGAACGTTTCCTGCCGATGTAAAATAATCACACGCTATGAGTAAATTAACTAAAAATCAAAAAATAGCTGTAGAGAAGGTTGATTCAACCAAACAATACAAATTGTTGGAAGCTTGTAACTTGGTAAAGGAGATCACCTACACCAAATTTAACGCTTCTGTGGATTTGGCAGTTCGTTTGGGTGTTGACCCTCGTAAAGCTAACCAAATGGTGCGTGGCGTCGTGACTCTTCCTCACGGAACCGGGAAACAGACTCGCGTATTGGTATTGTGTACCCCTGACAAGGAAGCTGAAGCTCGCGAAGCTGGTGCTGACCACGTTGGGTTGGATGACTATATTGAACAAATCAAAGGTGGATGGACAGATGTGGATGTGATTATCTGTACTCCTTCTGTTATGGCTAAGATCGGTCCTATCGGCCGTATCCTCGGTCCTCGTGGCTTGATGCCGAACCCCAAGACCGGTACCGTAACCATGGATATCGCCAATGCTGTTAAAGAAGTGAAAGCTGGTAAGATTGACTTCAAGGTTGACAAGACCGGTATCGTTCACGCTTCTATCGGCAAGGTATCTTTTGATGCCGTTAAGTTGGCAGAAAACGCCCAAGAATTGTTGAATACCATCCTGAAACTGAAACCTCAGGCTCTGAAAGGTACTTATGTGAAGAGCGTTTACCTGTCATCAACCATGAGCCCTGGTATTTGTATAGACAATAAAACTTTCAGTGCTGCTGAATAATAATTTAGAGTTATGAGAAGAGAAGAAAAAGCACAAATTATTGAAGCTATCGCAGCACAACTGGAGCAAACCCCCGACTTCTATGTTACTGACATTGCCGGGCTGAACGCAGAACAAACTTCTGAACTTCGTCGTGCTTGCTTTGAGAAAGACATCAAATTGGTTGTCGTAAAGAATACCCTCTTGTCGAAGGTTATCGAAAAAGGTTCAGCTGAAGCTGCTTCCTTGATCCCTACCCTCGAAGGTCCCACCGCAGTGATGTTTACCACTACTCCCAACGGTCCTGCTAAATTGATCAAAGAATTTGCAGAAAGAATGGGTAAACCGGTGTTGAAGAGTGCATTGGTTCAAGATTGCGCTTACCTGGGTGCAGAAAACCTCGATGCTCTCGTGAACATCAAGTCTCGCGAAGAACTCATCGGTGACATCATCACCTTGCTGCAATCACCTGCTAAGAACGTTATCTCTGCTCTCCAAGCAGCTGGTGGCGGAGTGATCGCAGGTCTCGTGCAAACTGTATCAGAAAAAGAATAACAATCAGAAACAATTATTAAATTTTATACAACTATGGCAGATATCAAAAACCTTGCAGAAGAATTGGTAAATCTTACTGTAAAAGACGTTCAAGAATTGGCAAAAATTCTTAAAGAAGAATATGGAATCGAACCTGCAGCAGCAGCTGTAGCAGTAGCAGCTCCCGCAGCAGCTGGCGCAGCAGCAGAAGCTGAACAAACTCAATTCGACGTTATTTTGACCTCTCCCGGTCAAGCTAAACTGCAAATCGTGAAAGTTGTTAAAGAACTGACCGGTCTCGGTTTGAAAGAAGCTAAAGAACTCGTTGACAAAGCACCCGCTCCGATCAAAGAAAAAGTTTCTAAAGCCGAAGCTGAACAAGTAAAAGCAGCCCTCGAAGAAGCTGGTGGAGAAGTTGAAATTAAATAAACACGCTTAATCCCTTAGGGAATTCAGGTTTAGAGTCTCTTTGGACTCTAAACCTTTTTGTCGTTTTTTTAGTTATTTTCAACCTAACCCCAAAACAATGTCGCAAAAAACAAATAATCAGCGGATTACATTCGCGACCTCAAAATCTCTCCTTGAGTACCCGGATTTTCTTGAGGTTCAATTGAAGTCCTTCAAGGATTTCTTCCAATTGGACACGACTGCCGAAAATCGCCGGAACGAAGGACTGTACAAGGTATTCCAAGAAATCTTCCCCATTACGGATACCCGCAACAACTTCGTATTGGAGTTTGTCGATTACTTCATCGATCCTCCCCGGTACTCCATCGAAGAGTGTCTGGAAAGAGGCCTTACCTACAGTGTTCCCCTCAAAGCCAAGCTCAAACTTGACTGCAACGATCCTGAAAACGAAGGATTCGAAACCGGAGACGAGGATGTCTATCTGGGTACCATCCCTTACATGACCCCCCGCGGTACATTCGTAATCAACGGATCGGAACGGATTGTCGTATCCCAACTGCACCGTTCTCCCGGCGTATTCTTTGGCCAAAGCCTCCACGCCAACGGAACCAAATTGTACTCTGCCCGGATCATTCCTTTCAAAGGATCCTGGATCGAGTTTGCCACCGACATCAACAACGTGATGTACGCATACATCGATCGTAAAAAGAAATTACCCGTGACCACCTTGCTGCGTGCAATCGGTTACGAGAGCGATAAAGATATTCTCGATATCTTCGGATTGGCAGAAGAAGTACAAGTGACGGAAGAAAACTTGAGAAAGAACGTGGGCCGCAAACTGGCCGGCCGTATCCTCAAGAAATGGAACGAAGACTTCGTGGATGAAGATACCGGAGAAGTGGTTTACATCGAACGGAACGAAATCATCGTTGACCGTGAGACCATTTTGGAAGAAGATCACATCGAAAGCATTCTGGATTCTGGTGCGGAAACCATCCTGTTCCATACCGACAGCCCGGATGCCAGCGACTTTACCATAATTCACAATACGCTGCAGAAAGATACCTGTAACTCGGAAATTGAGGCGATCATCCACACTTACCGCCAGTTGCGTTCTTCAGAACCGCCTGACGAAGCGACAGCCCGTGACGTCATCGACAAATTGTTCTTCTCAGACAAACGTTATGACTTGGGTGAAGTGGGACGCTACCGTCTCAACAAGAAGTTGGGTCTGAATACAGCAAACGATATCCGCGTGCTGACCAAGCAAGACATCATTGAAATCATCAAATACCTGATTCAATTGATCAATGCTCACGCAACCGTGGATGACATCGACCACTTGAGCAACCGCCGCATCCGTACGGTGGGCGAACAATTGGCCAACCAATTCAGCGTGGGTCTGACCCGTATGGCCCGTACCATCCGCGAAAGAATGAACGTTCGTGACAACGAAGAGTTCAAACCCACCGACCTGATCAACGCGAAGACCTTGTCTTCGGTGATCAACTCTTTCTTCGGAACCAGCCAGCTGTCCCAATTCATGGATCAGACCAACCCGCTGGCCGAAATGACCCACAAACGTCGTCTGTCCGCTTTGGGACCGGGCGGTCTTTCCCGTGACCGCGCAGGTTTTGAAGTGCGCGACGTTCACTATACCCACTACGGTCGTCTTTGTCCGATTGAAACGCCGGAAGGCCCGAACATCGGTCTGATTTCTTCTTTGTGCGTATATGCCCGCATCAATGAACTCGGTTTCATCGAAACCCCCTACCGCAAGGTAAACAACGGTGTGGTGGACATGAGTAACGAAGGTTTCGTATACATGAGTGCCGAGGAAGAAGAAGAAAAGATGGTGGCACAAGCCAATGCAACCATCGGTGAAGACGGTACCATTCTGGATGAACGTGTAAAATGCCGTTACGAAGCCGACTATCCGGTAGTGAGCAAAGAACAGGTTCACCTGATGGACGTGGCTCCTAACCAGATTGCCTCCATCGCTGCATCCTTGATTCCCTTCCTGGAACACGACGACGCGAACCGTGCCTTGATGGGATCCAACATGATGCGTCAGGCTGTCCCGCTGGTCAAGCCTGAAGCCCCGATTGTAGGAACCGGTCTGGAAGGTGCCGTAGTACGTGACTCCCGCACCCAAGTGGTGGCCGAACGCCGTGGTGAAGTGGTTTACGTAGATGCACGCGAAATCCACGTAAAATACGAACAAACTGAAAACGAGCGTTTTGTAAGCTTCTCTCCGGAAGTGACCGTTTACAAACTTCCTCTTTACCGCAAAACCAACCAAAGCACTTCTATCCTTCTGAAACCGATTGTCAAACGCGGACAGATTGTAGAAGCCGGTGATATCATGACCGAAGGTTATGCGACAGAAAAGGGAGAACTGGCATTGGGACGCAACTTGAAAGTTGCCTTCATGCCCTGGAAAGGATACAACTTTGAAGACGCGATTGTTCTTTCTGAACGCATCATCCGCGAAGACATCTTCACTTCGATCCATGTGGACGAATACATCATGGAAGTACGGGATACCAAACGCGGTATGGAAGAACTGACCTCCGATATTCCCAACGTCAGCGAAGAAGCGACCAAAGACCTGGACGAAAACGGTATCATCCGCATCGGTGCCAGCATCGAACCGGGAGATATCCTCATCGGTAAGGTAACTCCGAAAGGAGAAAGTGATCCTTCTCCGGAAGAAAAACTCTTGCGCGCAATCTTTGGTGACAAAGCAGGTGATGTGAAGGATGCTTCCCTGAAGGCCTCTCCTTCCCTCTCCGGTACAATCATCGGAAAGAAACTCTACTCCAAAGTGTTCAAGGACGGCAAACGTGGCCGCAACAGCGACATCAAGGCCAAGACCGCAGAAGCTGAACAGAACTTCCACCTGAAGGCCAATGCCCTGCGTTCGAAATTCCTGGACAAGCTGATGGTGCTCGTGAAAGACAAACCTTCCAACGGAGTCAGCGACCTGTACGGTGCGTTGATCATCCCCAAAGGTGCAGACTTCCACCGCAGCGACCTGGAACGTATCAACTACGAAAATGTAAGTCCGGTCAAGTGGACTTCGGACAAGAACACCAACGCCTTGATCCGCAAACTGATCAACAACTACCTGATCGCCTACAAGGAATACGATGCTGAGCTCAAACGGATCAAATACAACATCACCATCGGGGATGAACTGCCCAACGGTATCATGCAATTGGCAAAAGTATATGTAGCCAAGAAACGTAAGATCCGTGTCGGAGACAAGATGGCAGGTCGCCACGGTAACAAAGGTATTGTTGCCAAAGTCGTACGTGATGAAGACATGCCGTTCCTGGAAGACGGTACCACCGTGGACATCGTATTGAACCCCTTGGGCGTACCTTCCCGTATGAACTTGGGTCAGATTTACGAAACTGTTCTCGGATGGGCCGGCAAGGAACTGGGTACCAAATTCAGCACTCCTATCTTTGATGGTGCATCCCTGGAGGATATTTGTGAATACACCGACAAGGCAGGTATTCCCCGCTACGGTCGTACCTTCCTGCGTGATGGTGGAACCGGTGAAATGTTTGACCAACCGGCAACCGTCGGCGTGATCTACATGATCAAGCTCGGTCACATGGTTGATGACAAGATGCACGCCCGCTCAATCGGTCCTTACTCCCTGATTACGCAACAGCCTCTTGGCGGTAAAGCCCAATTCGGGGGTCAACGTTTCGGGGAAATGGAAGTTTGGGCACTCGAAGCATTCGGTGCCTCCAACATCCTCCAAGAAATCCTTACCATCAAGTCTGACGATGTTACCGGACGTTCACGCGCCTACGAAGCCATCGTCAAAGGTGAACCGATGCCGACTCCGGGTATTCCGGAATCCCTCAATGTCCTGCTCCACGAATTGCGTGGTTTGGGCTTGAGCATCAAGTTAGATTAAGCAACAGGAGTATTTGACCATTTGAAACACCAAGAATATGTCTTTCAAAAAAGATCTTAAAATAAAAAGTAACTTCAACCGGATTACGATTGGATTGGCTTCACCGGAAGAAATCCAGGAACGTTCATCCGGTGAGGTTCTCAAACCCGAAACCGTAAACTACCGGACCTACAAACCGGAACGGGACGGTCTCTTCTGCGAACGCATCTTCGGTCCCTCAAAGGACTATGAATGCCACTGCGGAAAGTACAAACGTATCCGTTACCGCGGTATCATTTGTGACCGATGCGGTGTGGAAGTAACCGAAAAGAAGGTACGTCGCGAAAGAATGGGACATATCACACTGACCGTTCCCGTTGCGCACATCTGGTACTTCCGTTCCACTCCCAACAAGATCGGATACCTGTTGGGTATTCCTGCCAAGAAGTTGGAGTCGATCATCTACTATGAACGCTACATCGTCATCCAATCCGGTGCTGCCCGTGACCTGAATCTGAATTTCTCCGTTGAGAACATGGCCTTTCTTTCAGAAGACGAATACCTGGAAGTAATGGACTCTCTCCCGGAAGGCAACCAGGACCTGGACGACAGCGATCCTGAAAAATTCATCGCAGGTATGGGTGCAGAAGCCATCCTGACCATGCTTAAACGCGTGGATCTGGACGAGCTCTCCTATGAATTGCGTCACCGGTCAGAAAACGAAACCTCACAACAACGCAAGGCAGAAGCGCTCAAACGTTTGAGCATCATTGAAGCCTTCCGTGAATCCAAGGATGTCAACAAACCGGAATGGATGATCCTCAAGGTGATTCCGGTCACTCCTCCGGAACTGCGTCCGTTGGTTCCGCTCGATGGCGGTCGTTTCGCAACCTCTGACCTCAATGAATTGTACCGTCGTGTCATCATCCGGAACAACCGTCTGAAACGGCTGATCGAAATCAAAGCTCCCGAAGTCATTCTGAGAAACGAAAAACGGATGCTGCAGGAAGCCGTGGACTCATTGTTTGACAACTCACGCAAATCCAATGCTGTCAAAACCGAAGCCAACCGTACCTTGAAATCCCTTTCCGACAGTTTGAAAGGTAAACAAGGCCGCTTCCGTCAAAACCTCCTCGGTAAACGTGTGGACTACTCTGCCCGTTCTGTAATCGTGGTAGGTCCTGAATTGAAGATGCACGAATGCGGGCTTCCGAAATTCATGGCAGCTGAACTCTACAAACCGTTCATCATCCGCAAACTCATTGAACGCGGCATCGTAAAAACGGTTAAATCAGCCAAAAAGATTGTTGACCGCAAGGACCCTGTGATCTGGGATATTCTTGAAAACGTGATGAAAGGTCACCCGGTATTGTTGAACCGGGCCCCTACCCTTCACCGTCTCGGTATCCAAGCCTTCCAGCCGAAGCTCATCGAAGGCAAAGCTATCCAATTGCACCCGCTGGCATGTACTGCGTTCAACGCGGACTTTGACGGTGACCAGATGGCGGTCCACCTGCCCCTGGGCAATGCCGCTATCCTGGAAGCACAATTGCTGATGCTCGGATCGCATAACATCCTGAACCCGGCTAACGGTGCGCCGATTACCGTACCTTCCCAAGACATGGTCCTGGGGCTGTACTACATCACCAAACCCAGATCCGGAGCCAAAGGTGAAGGCATGAAGTTCTACGGACCGGAAGAAGTCATTATCGCCCACAACGAAGGACGCGTAGACCTGCACGCTCGCATTTCCGTACGTTATCCGGTGGATGGCAATGACCTGTCCAAAGGCTACCGCATGATTGAAAACACGACCGTAGGCCGCGTCATCTTCAACCAACTGGTACCGGCCGAAGCCGGCTACATTGACGAAATCCTGACCAAGAAGTCGTTGCGTGACATCATCGGCCGGATTTTGAAGACCTCGGGTGTGGCACGTACCGCCCAATTCCTGGATGACATCAAAGCCATCGGTTACCAAATGGCATTCCGCGGAGGTCTGTCATTCAACCTCTCCGATGTGATCATTCCGGAAGGCAAGACCGAATTGGTAGAAGCCGGATACAAAGAAGTGGAAAACATCCAACAAAGTTTCAACTTCGGTCTGATCACCAACAACGAACGTTACAACCAGATCATTGACGTATGGTCTTCCACCAACCAGAAACTGACGGAAATGGTGAAGAACAGCATCGAAAATGACAAGCAAGGTTTCAACCCTATTTATATGATGTTGGACTCCGGAGCCCGGGGTTCAAAAGAACAGATCCGCCAGCTGTGCGGTATGCGGGGGTTGATGGCTAAACCTCAGAAATCAGGTTCTACCGGAGCGGAAATTATCGAAAACCCGATTCTTTCCAACTTCAAGGAAGGTCTGTCCGTATTGGAATACTTCATCTCTACCCACGGTGCGCGTAAGGGTCTTGCGGATACCGCATTGAAGACGGCAGACGCCGGTTACCTGACCCGCCGTCTGGTCGATGTATCCCACGACGTGATCATCAACGAAGAGGACTGCGGTACCTTGCGCGGCTTGATTGCAACTGCCATCAAGAACAAAGACCAGGTGGTTGAGTCCTTGTATGACCGGATTTTGGGCCGTACCTCCGTACACGACATCTACAACCCGCTCACAGGAGAACTCATTCTGCCTGCCGGCGAAGAGATTACCGAAGAAATCGCAACGACCATCAGCGGTCTGCCGATTGAACAGGTAGAAATCCGTTCCGTACTGACTTGCGAATCCAAGAAAGGAGTTTGTGCAAAATGCTACGGACGTAACCTGGCCACCGGCCGGATGGTTGAAAAGGGTGAAGTGGTCGGTGTTATTGCTGCCCAATCCATCGGTGAACCGGGTACCCAGTTGACCTTGCGTACCTTCCACGTTGGGGGTACTGCATCCAGCACCGCTTCCGAAAGTGAAATCGTTGCCCGTTATGACGGTATCGTTGAATTTGAAGAACTCCGTACTCTGGTACGTGAAGAGGATGGAAAACAAGTAGATATCGTGATCGGTCGTACCGCAGAAATGCGCATCGTCGATGGCAATACCGGCATCATCCTCTCACAACACAACATTCCTTACGGAGCAAAACTCTACATCAAACAAGGAGCATCCGTCGCCAAAGGTGACAAGATCTGCGAATGGGACCCGTACAACGCAATTACCATCACAGAAACGGGTGGTACCGTTGCCTTCGACAGTTTGGTTGAAGGGGTGACCTATCGTGAAGAAGCTGCCGATGAATTCTCCATCCACCGTGAAAAAGTGGTCATTGAATCCCGCGACCGTTCAAAGAACCCGTCCATCCGGATCATGAGTGGAGATACAGAACTGAAACAATACAACTTGCCCGTGGGTGCCCACCTGATGGTCGAAAGTGGCCAGGAAGTGAAAGCTGGGGACATCATCATCAAGATTCCCCGCGCCATCGGTAAATCCGGCGATATTACCGGAGGTCTGCCTCGTGTTACCGAATTGTTCGAAGCACGTAAGCCCTCCAACCCCGCTGTCGTTACCGAAATCAACGGAGAAGTACAAATGGGTAAAATCAAACGCGGTAACCGTGAAATCATCGTCCGTTCAAAAACCGGCGAAGAAAAACGCTACCTCGTTCCCCTCTCCAAACAGATCCTGGTACAAGAAAACGACTATGTTCGTGCCGGTATGCCGCTGTCAGATGGAGCCATCTCTCCTGCAGACATTCTGGCCATCCAAGGTCCGATCAAAGTTCAGGAATACATCGTCAATGAAATTCAGGAAGTGTATCGTCTGCAAGGGGTAAAGATCAACGACAAACACTTTGAAATCATCGTTCGTCAAATGATGCGCAAAGTGGAAATCGTGGATCCGGGTGATACCCGCTTCTTGCCGGAACAACTGGTTGACAAATGGGAATTCAACCTGGAAAATGACAGCATCTATGACAAAAAAGTCGTGCTGGATGCCGGAGACTCACAAGTACTTCGCCCGGGTCAGATTGTTACCCTGCGTCAGTTGCGCGACGAAAACTCCCAACTCAAACGTCAAGACCTCAAACCGGTTGAAGCACGCGATGCCATCCCTGCAACGTCCAACCAGATCCTGCAAGGGATTACCCGCGCTGCACTGCGTACCAACAGCTTCATGTCTGCCGCCTCTTTCCAAGAAACTACCAAAGTACTCAGCGATGCAGCCATCCGGGGCAAAGTTGACTACCTGGAAGGATTGAAGGAAAACGTCATCTGCGGCCACCTGATTCCTGCCGGTACCGGTCAACGCGAATACGAACGTCTGGTTGTGGCTTCCATGGAAGACTACAAACGCATGGCTTCACGCAAAAAGGAAGAGTAAACCATGATGTGAATCAATAAAAAGAGGGTCCCTTGATAAAGAGACCCTCTTTTTTATGCTTGCATGGCAAGTAAAGATAATTTATTCTTGCGTACAAAAATAAAATAGAGACACCAGATCTTCTTTTTTGTCAAAGTCTGTGGAATTGTCTTTTACAAATTGCTTGATTGCTTGTTTCTTTTTCGGGAACAGCTTGGTAAAGCTGGACTGCTTGGCCGGATAGACCTTATCATCCTGAAGCAGGACATACTTATACTCGAGGGAATAAGGCACTTCGGTCTCGTAATCATAGGCTCTGGAGTGATTGTATTCCCGGGTGGACATCTGCGCAGCCGTAGAAGTCTTGGGTGCCGAACCATAACCGGCTGTGATTTCAGGTTCTTTAAATTCAAAGCGTTTTTCTTGAGCAATGGAAACGGTTCCATAGACCATCAATTGCTTGTAAAAACGTTTCTTTATTTGGGTATAGACCGCATTGTCGGATAGAACACGGGCTACATCGTCAGAATGGGCAACAAACATGGTATCGCCTCGCTGACTGATCATCCGCACAGACAAATCCACCAGACAGACATTCATTCTCCCTTCATAGCGTGAACCGTCTTTGTAGAAGACGGACACCTGTTCAAATTCTGGAGTCAAATAGGCAATGTGGGTCGGCAACTGGGAGAGCACATCCTGACGCGAAGATGCCATCACGGATCCTTTAACGGGTAGATCGTCTTGAGCGAGCAAAGAAGGTAAAGAAATCAGTAAAAATAGTAGGTTCGTCAATAAATGTTTCATAGAAATCTTAGTAAGAAGATATAAAAAAAGAGGTATTCAGGAAACCTGAATACCTCCTCGATTAAACGTGATTACAATCTGACACCTTCATCCCCAGGCATAGCGAGGAAGAAGTATCTCCAACCACCTTGCTCAAATCCAACGAAAATACCGTTATCTGAGGTAAAGCCTTCCGGAGTAATCGTCAGGGTTGCCTGATTCTTAGGATATAAGCTACTACCGTCAAACGGGCAGCAGATGATATCTGCTCCACCTTGATTGTACATGGTATTCGGAGCATTTGAAATGGTCAAAGTCGGTTCAGCAAAGGTTCCGAAGAAACCTGCTTCTGTATCTTGACCTCCGATCAAACCAACCAGACCAAAGAGGGTCGGATCAGCTGCATCAGCCAGAATCGTTACGTTGATAACTGCATTGTCGTAGGTAGAAGTCAGTTCATAAGAACCTGCCACTGCACCCTTTTCAGGTGCTTCTGCTACGAAAGTGGTAGAAGCATTTTGAGCTGCATTACCAGAAGTGATGCTGAATTTCAGGGAAATGCTCTTGTAGTCTCTGTAATGAGGAATACGGACTTCAATACTGTTGGTCGGGAGTCCTTCTCCATCTACGTCTTCATCATAGGCTCCGATGTAGAGCTCTTTTGAAGTGATGAGAATGTGTTCATCTTCCAACACAGTAACTTCCAATTCTCCATCTTGGGTAATGATGGTACCGCCGTCAAAAGAAACGGTAACTTTAGCAGCCTTTTTCGATTGCTCTACCATTTGGAGCGGGATGTACATGTATTCGCTTGTCAATAAAACATTAGATTCTGTATTGACAAACTCAACATTCGTATTGCCTACTTCAGGAGTGAAATCCTTTTCTTGACATGCAGTGAAGAATGCAAGAACGGCAATCAATAATACTGATAACTTAATTTGTTTCATTTTGTCTCAATTAATTTGCGGCGTAACCGGGGTTTTGTTGATCTTTGATTTGCGGGTTCGCGTCACATTCAGCTTGAGGAATCGGCCAAAGGAAACGGAAATCGCTGTTTGCACGGTGGAAAGACTCGTTTACGTCAGGCAGGTAAATAGCTGAACGGACTTGAGCAGCCTTGCGTTCAACATCCTTACCGAAACGTTTCAGGTCAAGGAAACGGAAACCTTCACCAATCAATTCACGAGTTCTTTCAGCCAGGATTTCATCCAAAAGATTACCTGAGGTATAAGGAGAAGCGCCACGTGCAGCCTTCAAAACATTCAAAGCAGCGATTGCGTTGGCATTTTGGTTGTCGCGTGCATATGCTTCGGCCAGAATCAGGTGCATTTCAGCAATACGCAAGGGTTTGGTCTTGTGTACGTAGTTTTGGTCTGATTCACCTTGACGGAGAGCAGGGTTACCAGGGAATTTGTTCAACACAACTACATCATAAGTGCTACCACCGGTGATGGAGATGGTCTTTTCATCAAGGAATACTTCACGACGGATATCTGAGGCTTCATACAAATCAACTACCCATTGTTCAGGAATGTAGTCGGGTTTGTAGATACCTTGGTTCGCATCGTAGGACAGGTAAGCATAGTCATTGCTCGGGGGAAGAGAGTTGGTAGCCAAGTCAGCATCAGCCATGTAGATGGTTTCTTTACCGCTGTCGTCTACGAAAGCAGCACGCAAGGCATTTGCATTGGTTACCAAAGCATAACGGCCACCGTCTACCAATGATTTGGCAGCGTTGATAGCTGTTGCATAGTCGCCCATGTACAAAGCAACGCGGGCTTGCAATGCTTTAACCAAGTCAGAAGTAACGTAGATAGAACCTTCTGCAGGAGTAGTAGTCACTTTTTGCTGTGCAATACCCAGGTCAGCAATGATTTCATTATAGGCAGCTTCCAAAGTACCGCGACCCGGATATTTTGAAGATTCAGAAGTCGGATTGTATTCCTTTAGATAGGGAATACCGAACGCATCTTTATTGGCACCTTCGTTGTACGGCAAGCAGAAACGTTCTACCAACAAATGATGGTAGTAAGCACGGAAGAAGTGAGCTTCACCTACATAGAGCTGAAGGAGCGCCTTGTCTGCTTCAAGCCATTCGCTTTGGTCCACTTTTTCGGCTTCTTGCAGGAAGTAGTTGACATTCGCAATATAAGCATAGCATCCAGCCCAAACGCTTTCAGCAGTACCATCACCTGAGTTGATGGTCCATTCATAGTTCACACCGCCACGGTTACCGAAAGAGGTGGTCGCGTGGAAGAGATCGGTAGAAATTTCAAGGGTTGACATAGCATCACCGCCGGTATAACCACGGAATGCGATGTACAGACCTGTACGCAGTTTTGTCGCGTCATCGATGGTGGTCAATGCGTTATCCGGGTCGATAACGTTAATCGGTCTCAGGTCCATGTTGCAGGACGCAACAGCAGCCAAGAGCGCAACCACAAAGGATAATTTAAATATTTTTTTCATCATTTACTGCTCAATTAGAAGGTTAATTCAATACCAACAGTGTACTGTTTGGAGTTCGGGTAAACACCCAACTGCAAGTTGGAGTCAACTTCAGGGTCATAACCGGTATATTCGGTGAGGGTCAACAAGTTACGTCCAATAGCATAAACACGCAGGCTACCCAGGAATCCGGTCTTTTGGATCCATTTTTGAGGCAGGGTGTAAGATACTTGGAGGTTCTTCAAGCGCAGGAATGAAGCGTTTTCGAGCAAAGTATCGTCGAATTCACGAGGTGAGTTCAGACCAGGCACGTCGGTTATATCACCCGGTTTCAACCAGATATCCATCAAGTCAGCAGAACCGTTCATGTCTGAAGTGACGAATTTGGGGTTCATCAGGAAGTAACGGTCGTTGTTGATGGTCCATTTACCTGCGATCCATGAGAAGTCAGCACCGATGTACAGACCTTTCCAGTCAAAGTTCAATTGAACACCACCAGCCCAAGGAGCATAGCGTTGTTTACCGGTCATGACTGCATAATCTTCAGAGAATTGCTTGGTCGGGTTACCATCGAGGTCGTACCACATTTGCATACCGTCGCGACGGTCAACACCTGCTGAACGAACGTAGAACATTTCACCATAAGGATAACCTACTTGGTATTTGATACCGGTGTTAGGAACTACGAATTCGTCACGACCACCGAACAAAGCGGTAATTTCGTTGGCATTGTAGTTGAAGTTAGCCTTGATGTTGAAGAACATGTCTTGAGTTTGAATAATATCGAAACCAAATTCAACGTCCACACCGCGGTTTCTCATATCACCGATGTTACCAGCACCTGAGCTGTGACCGGTTGTGAAAGAATAAGGGATGTCCATCAACATGTCACGGGTCATTTTGTTGTAGAATTCAACGTTGAAAGTCAAGAAGTTGAATGCACGACCGTTTACACCGATATTCAAGGTTTCAACAGTTTCCCAAGTCAAGTCAGCATTGGACGGGTTACCGATACCCCAACCGCTCAGACCGTTGTACAGAGCGCTGTAGTTACCGATAGTACCGTAAGCCAGATAGTTTCCGATACCGGAGTTACCGGTGGTACCGTAGCTGGCTTTGAAACGCAATTCGCTCAACCAGTTTACATCAGCCATGAAGTCTTCACGTTTCACATCCCACATACCACCGATAGAGTAGAAGTTTGCATAACGTTTGTTAGCACCGAAGAGGGATGAACCGTCACGACGGAAAGAAGCATCAAGGAAGTACTTGCTGTTGAAGTCGTAAGAAACACGTGCGAAGTAAGAGTTGTAAGCGGTTTCGCTTTCACCGTAAGAAGGCTTGTTGTAAACGGTACCGCTGCTCAAGTAAGTTTGACGCATGTCAGTGATACCTTCTACGTCAGCACCGAAAGAAGAAGACATGGATACGATGGCTTCTTGACCGGCCAACAATGCAAAGTTATGGTCGTCTGCTACAGCAAATTTGTACTCTGCAGTATTGGTGAAAGTAAGTTGGTAATAGCGGGAGAAATCTTCAGAAGCAGTACCGTTTCCAGCGAAGGGACCTGTCGGCAGCGCCTTGTAAGAATAACGGTAGTCATAACCTTCCAATGATTGTTGTGCACGGAGGGTCAAACCTCTGAGGGGGTTGATTTCTTGATAAGTGCTACCGTTCACGCGAACGTAGTTATTGGTAGAAGGTTGAATTTCTTGCAGATACAAGGTATTGTACATACCCAATTCTTTGAATTGTTCTCTCTCGTTACCTTCATCATCATAAGGAGTAACCCACGGGAACAACCAGTTAGCAGCAGAAACCGGGTTGTACCAAGAGTTACCTTGAGACATAAAGCCGGCAGTTTGGTATTGTTGGTAGGTCAAACCCAGGCTGATACCCATCTTCAACCAGTCATTGACGTTGGTATTGAGGTTTGAACGGATGCTGTAACGTTGCAGGTCAGAGTAAGGAGCAGTACCGGTTTGATCAAATGTACCCAAAGAGAAGTAGTAGTCAGATTTGTCTGAAGAACCGGAAACGGAAGCGTCCACACTCCAAACGGGAGCTTGTTCGTTGAAGAAGTATTCCAACCAGTTGAAGTTGGTGCCTGCATCTTTTGCTTTTTGCATGATGTCGGTCATCACAAATTGGTCACCCAATACCATTTCGTTGAATTTGAACCATTGGTCACTGTCCATCAGGTCCATTTTGTGGGTTACCAAAGTGGAGATACCGTATTGGCCACGTACAGAAACAACGGGTTTTTCACCACGTTTACCTTTCTTGGTAGTGATGTAGATAACACCGTTTGCTGCACGGGAACCGTAGATCGCGGTTGATGACGCATCTTTCATCACGGTCATGCTTTCGATATCGTTACTGTTCAATGAAGTAAAGATAGAAGCAGATACCGGAGCACCGTCCAAGATGATCAACGGAGTGTTGGATGCATTGATGGAGTTCACACCACGCATACGCATAGACACGTTGGACATAGGTTCACCAGTTGATGAGAAGATTTGCAAACCGGCTACTTGACCTTGCAAAGCATCACCGGCATTTGCGGTAGGACGGCTGGCCATCACTTTGGAGTTGACGGTTGAAGCGGAACCTACGATTGAGGTGATTTTCTTTGCGGTACCATAACCGACAACGATTGCGTCTTCCAAAGCCTCAGCATCGGGGCTCAAAACAACGTCAACCACAGCGCGGTTGTTAATCGGAACTTCAGCGGTTTTGTAACCGAGGAAGCTGATCACCAATGTACCGTTACCGGGAGCCTGCAATGAGAATTGTCCCAGTTCATCGGTCGTCATACCGATCATAGTCCCTTTGATCTGTACAGAAGCATAAGGAACCGGTTCACCGGTACTTTCATCAGTAACAGTACCTGAAACTGTGATGTTCTGCGCCATTGCGAACGGAGCAGTAATCGCCAGTAACAGACCTGCTAGAAGGAGTCTGACTTTTTTCATGTAGATAATTTTTAAAGGTTAATGAATGAATTTGTAGTTTTTATTGTTTTCAACAAAATGTCTAAGTAAATGAACTGTTGTTTGTTATCTTCCCACCACCGACAGTACGCACAAAATTAATAACGCAAATATACGATTTTTTCGAAAACAAACTAACAAATTGTTTTTTTTCATAAAGATAAATACCTTTGCACAAAAAGAACGCCCCATGAAAATGAATAAGACCCTCTTGGCAATGCTTTCCCTGCTGGTCTTCAGCACGGGTTTCCTGTTTGCCCAAGAACAAGAAAAGAAAGAAGGTTCCAAACTGGCCAAGTCCATGGAAGATTTCATCAGACAATTTCCCATGGAAGAAATCTATTTGCTTCCGGAATTCACACAGTCCATCCTCTTCTACAAGGACGGCACCCAGTCCCAATCCATGATCAACATCTGCAGTGCAGACCAGAGCCTCCGGTTCATCGACCCGAAAGGAGACACCCTTGTACTGATGCGTCAAGAAGAAGTCAGACGCATCTTGGCAGACCAACAGGTATTTATTCAGGCCAACCGGCACTTCTTCAAGGAGCTGATGGTCTACGGCCAGAAGACCCTGGCGATGTGGCACCGTTTTGACATCGAACTGGCCAAGAAACACGAAGCCATCCCAGCCAGCTCTACAGCCAAAGTCTACCAACCGCACGAAATCTTCCGGTACATGGGCTTTCCCACCGAACAGGAAGTGTATTACGAATCTCGGATTGTCTACGTACTGATTGAAGACGGACAGTTTACCCCGGCCAGTCCGTCCAGTTTCCGAAAGATGTTTCCCGACAAGAAAAAGGAAATCAAGAGTTTCATTAAAGAAAATGACATCCAATTCAACAAAAAGGATGATGTCATCTCGCTCTTCTATTTCTGCACGCAGCAGTAGAAATTTATGGGTCAGACCTTATACTTCATCGCATCAGCAGATGATACGACTTATCGGGCAGATCGGGAAACAACCGGTCTGCCATTTTTTTGAGAGGTTCCCAGGAAGTCCCTGTGGTCCAAAAAGAAAGGCGCCCGGCTGACGGATGAGTCTGAGACCGGGGATGCTCCGGCAAATGCAGCAAGCGCTGGGTCTGCCGGGCAATGGCAGGCGCCGGATCAAGAATCTGAAGCGTCCCCCTTGCCACTCTGCGGATGGCCTCTTTGAGAAACGGATAATGCGTACAGCCCAGCACCAGTACATCAGCCCCCTCTTGCTGGATTGCATTGACGTATGTACCCACCAGACGGTCCGTTTCTTCTCCCTGAAGTTGCCCGGCTTCCACCAACTCGACCAACCCTTCCCCCACTCGCTCGACGACTCTGATCTCGGAGGCATACGTATCTCTTGTATGATGATAGAGACTACCCTTGAATGTATTGGCAGTAGCCAGCACCCCGACGACCCCGGTCTTGGAGAGCAGGGCTGCAGGTTTGATTGCGGGCTCCATGCCGACAAAAGGAATCGGATAGTGTTCCCTTAAAAAAGCAACAGATGCTGCCGTGGCGGTATTGCATGCCACCACAACAACATCTGCTCCTTGTCCGATCAGGAATTCGGTAATGATCGCGGACCGTTGTTGGATCAGGTCCAGGGATTTTGATCCGTAGGGACAAAAACGGGTATCGGCCACATAAACATAATCCTGATGAGGCATCAGTCTGACCAGTTCGGACAAAACAGACAAGCCGCCGACCCCAGAATCAAATACACCGATCATTCCTGAAGAAATTTTTATTGCAATTGTTCGTTCAGGAAATCAACGATGGCACCTTCGGAAAGAACGCGTGCGATAATCACACCGTTTTGATCCACGAACAGGTTTTGAGGAATGTAGCGAACGCCATAAGTTTTAGCGACTTCGGTATCCCATTGTTTGAGTTCGGACACTTGCGGCCAAGTCAATTTGTCTGCCTTGATGGCATCCAACCATTGTTTGCGGTTGCTGTCCAAAGAAACACCCAACACTTCAAATCCTTTTGCATGGTACTCGTTGTAGATTTCCACCAAGGTAGGATTGAACTGACGGCAGGGTCCACACCAGCCTGCCCAGAAATCCAACATGGTCACTTTATTCTTCTTGTAGATGTCGGAGAAGGTAATCGGCTTGCCATCGGGATCATTCATGGTAAAATCAGGAGCTTGTTTTCCTACTTGAAGATTCTCCAGACGGTCCAGGTGCTCTTTGATGCGGGCCATCAGACTCAAGTTCTGGAATTTGGGGATCGCTGCATAATACTCATAGGTAGCACGCGCTTGTTCATAATCGATGTAAGTGAATTCGCTGCTGAATTCTCTGAACGCAAAGTAGGAGTCCTTGTTATTTTCGATCAGTTCTTTCTTGCGGGCATCAATTTCATCATTGACAGCTTGGAAGACAGCATAGATTTGTTCACGTTCCTCGGGAGTTTTGGCCATATTGAAAGCCTGCGCCAAAGAATCCAGATTATAACCGGCTTGCACTTCTTCAGCAATGGCTTGCATCTTGTTGAGCAGGGTCTGGGTTTCTCCGCCTTCGATTTTGGCCTTACGCAAGTTGCTCAAATCTGCATTTACCGTATATTTTGCATTTTCCAGGAACAACGGCAGACGTTCTGAACCGACCAGCAGGTAGTAGTCGGTGGGTTCTGCCAATTCTCCGGCAAAACTGAATTCACCGTTTACCATTTCTGCGGTATCGGCTACGCCAGCGCGGCTAATCAGGTAGATCGGGCCGTTAAGCAGTTCGGCATTGTCAGAAGTGAACTTACCCTTCAAGGTAAATCCATTTTGGGGAGCACAGGCAACAATCATCAAAGCTGCACTGATTACAAACAATAATTTTTTCATAAGCTGATATTTGAATTTTAAAATGTTATTCTTCTTCTTTCAGGAACCATTCCTTGTACATCATATAACCACCGGCATTCTTGTGTGCGGCTTCCGTAACGGCCTCGCTACCGGGTTTGACCTGTTTGGCCGGCAATCCGGCATAGACGCCCGGTTCAAGCTTGGCATTGCTCAGCACAACGGCTCCTGCTGCGATGATGGATCCGTCTGCCACTTCCGCATTGTCCATCAGGATGGCTCCCATCCCGACCAGCACGTCATTTCCCACTTTGGCCCCGTGAATAATGGCGTTGTGTCCGACGGAAACGTCGTTGCCGACTTCCACGACAGAGCGTTTGTGGAGGGTATGCAACACCGCTCCATCCTGGATATTGACCCGGTCCCCCACCCTTATCGGATTGACGTCTCCGCGTAATACCGCTCCGTACCAGATGCTGCAGTCGTCTCCGATGGTCACATCGCCGACCAGCACCGCATTTTCTGCGAGAAAACAATTCTTCCCAATTTTGGGCTCGATCCCGTTCAATTTCTTGATGATTGCCATATCTGTCTAATTTTAACTCACAAATATATAAAAAAAAGGGGACAAAGTCTCGACTTGTCCCCTTTGTATCAAAGAATATTGGATTAGATAGTACCTTGTTCCAACATTGCTTGAGCAACTTTCATGAAACCTGCAATGTTTGCACCTTTCACATAGTCTACAGTTCCGTCAGGACGTTGACCATATTTCACGCAAGCATTGTGGATGCTTTCCATGATGAAGTGAAGTTTTTCGTCAACTTCTTTACCTGCCCATGAAATGTGCATTGCATTTTGAGTCATTTCCAGACCTGAAGTAGCAACACCGCCGGCGTTCACAGCTTTACCAGGAGCGAAGAGGATACCTGCATCTTGGAAAGCCTTGATAGCTTCGGGAGTACAACCCATGTTGGATACTTCGCAGCAGCACCAGGTACCGTTAGCCAACAATTCCTTAGCGTCGTCGCCATTCAATTCATTTTGGAATGCGCAAGGCAAAGCGATGTCACATTTGATGCTCCATGCTTTCTTGCCAGGGATGAAGGTAACACCTTCGAATTTTTCTGCCATCGGAGCAACAACGTTGTTGTTGGATGCGCGGAGAACGAGCATGTAGTCGATCATTTCGTTAGTCAGACCACCAGGTACGTGGCAAACGCCGTCCGGACCGGAAACTGCGATAACTTTTGCTCCCAGTGCGGTAGCTTTTTGAGCAGCACCCCATGCTACGTTACCGAAACCGGAGATAGCTACGGTGCAACCAGCGATGTTTTTACCAGCGCGGTTCAAAACGTGTTCAGTGAAATAGAGAGCACCGTAACCGGTAGCTTCAGGACGGAGGATAGAACCACCCCAGTTAGCTCCTTTACCAGTCAAAACACCTACGTTGTAACGACGGGCCAATTTGGTGTACATACCATAGAGGTAACCGATTTCACGTCCACCAACACCTACGTCACCAGCGGGTACGTCTTGTTCGGGACCGATGCAGTTCCACAATTCGAGCATGAAAGCTTGGCAGAAACGCATGATTTCAGCGTCAGATTTTCCAACGGGATCAAAGTCTGAACCACCTTTTGCACCACCCATAGGCAGCGTAGTCAATGCATTTTTGAAAGTTTGTTCAAAGCCCAAGAACTTCAGCATGGAAGGAGTAACGGCTTTGTGGAAACGCAGACCACCTTTGTAGGGGCCGATAGCGCTGTTGAATTGTACGCGGTAACCGAGGTTGGTTTGCACTTCACCTTTGTCATCAACCCAAGTAACACGGAAAGTGAAGATACGGTCGGGTTCAACGATACGTTCAACGATTTTTTCTTTTTCAAATTCA
>CALCYB010000145.1 GCA_937906485.1 uncultured Rikenellaceae bacterium | reverse complement strand
GGGGTCAGGTCAATAACCGGTTGGTCCGGCACCAGAATTCCTTCGTAACTATGCGTCAGGGAAGAGGCCACAAGGCCTTTCTGGGTGAGGGTGGCCGGGATATTTTCCACTCCCAGTGCCGGAACATCAAACCAGGCCTTGTCCCCAATCTTCAGTTGGGCATACTCTTTCTCGGGAATCGATATTTTGAGTTGGACCTCTCGGGCATCGATCATCTGGAGGATGGGTTCGCCCACCGCGACTTCCATGCCTTTGTGTGTGTAGATTTTGGCGACCATACCATCAAAAGGTGCTTTGATCCGGCATTCTTCCAGGGCTGCTTCGGCAGCATTGGCGGAGGCTTTGGCCTGGTTGAGCCGGGTGTTGATCTCTACCCATTGTACTTCGGGAATACTGCCGCTTTCATACACTTGCTTGGCCCGTTGGTAGCCGTCTTCGGCTTGATGCAGCGATGCTGCCGCCATTTCGTACGCGCTCTTGACTGCGCTGGAATTGATGATGGCCAGGACATCGCCGCTTTTGATGTGTTGATGGGTCGTAACCGGCAAATCTTCCAGGGTGCCGCCGTACTTGCTCAGCAGTATGGCAGATCGGGTGGCTTCCACGTTGCCGACATAGGTCCGGGATGTGTTTCCTTCGGAGTGGGTGACCGTAATGACATGAACGGGAATCGGAGACGGTTCCGATAGACTTTGTTTGTCTGTGTTCTGGCATCCGGAAAGGATGATCATCAGAACAAAAAGATTGAATAACCGTTTCATTGCTTCAAATCTTGGTGATGATGATTATCGCAAAAAATATACCAAAAATAATACTTATATTTGTGAAAACAATAATATTGATCGTTATGAATCCTACTTATCGTCTTCTTTTTGTCTGCCTGGGAAACATCTGCCGCTCTCCTGCTGCTGAAGCTGTCATGCGCGCTCAAGCAGAGGTATATAAAGATTCCTTGCAATTGGTGGTCGATTCGGCTGGGACCTATGGTGGACATCAGGGAGAACTGTCGGATCCTCGTATGCGGAAATGTGCGCAGGCCAGAGGGTATCGGATGACCCATCGTGCGCGTACGTTAACCGCATCGGATTTTCGGGAATTTGACTATATCCTGGTGATGGATCAGCAGAATTACAGGACGGTTGTACGGATGGCACCCGATGAGGCGGCACGGAACAAAGTGCTCCGTACCGCTGATTTTCTCACCGGAAAGTACGCCGATTGTGGAACAGTTCCGGATCCGTATTACGGGGAAATGTTTGATTTCGAATATGTTCTGGACTTGTTGGAAAATGCCGCCGCATCGTTGCTGGAGCGGCTGGACCAAACGGGACGTTTATAGTTTGGACAGGAATTTCTCCCGATTGACGATGAAACGTTCGTGGATACCCTCTCCAATGAGCCCTTTTTCATCTTCGGCACGGACGGCAAACGTCAGCTTCCGGCCTTCGGCTTTGAGCAGGGTGGCCGTAGCCCGGATAGTGGCTCCCATGGGCGAGGCTTTCACATGGTTGACATTCATCAGTGTACCGACGGTAGCACTGCTCGGGTCCAGTTCTTCGGCCGCCAATAGCAGGGCTGCATTTTCCATCAGACCGATCATGGCCGGTGTTGCAAAAACGAGCATATCGCCGGAGCCATAGTAGCTGGCTGTGTTGTTTTCTTGGACAATGGTGGTAGAGGTTTTTGTCCTGCCAATGCACAGTGCCCAGCCTTGGGCCTGGATAAATTCCTCAATGACCCGGGGAAAATGTGCCTGTTCCAGTTCGTGGATTTTGGCAGCCAGAGTTTCGGGAGTGTCTTCGGGGGTTACCGTACATTTGGCCTGGAAGAGGTTCTCTCCTTGATCATAATGTTCGTTAATCAGGTGAATTGTGATTCCGGACTCGGTTTCCTTGCCCCGGATGACAGCCTGGTGAACGTGTTCCCCGTACATGCCTTTCCCTCCGTAGGCCGGCAGCAGAGCCGGGTGGATGTTGATGATGCGGCCGGGGTATCTGTCCAGCAGGTATTGCGGCACTTGAAGCAGGAAGCCGGCCAGGATGATCAGATCGGCATGGCATTGCTCCAAAGCCTCCAGGATACGGTGGGCAGTGCCGGCCTGCTCGGCTTGTTGGGGTGTTTGTTTGAATTCAGCAGCCGTAAACGTCATGCTCGGGACTTGCAGGTAATCAGCCCGAGTCAGGACATAGGCATCGGTCTTGTTGGCCATCACCAACCGCACCCTTGCCAGGGAGCTGTTCTGAAAGTGACGGATGATGTTTTCGGCATTGGTGCCGGAGCCGGAAGCGAGGATGACGATATTTTTCATAGTGCTATCAATAGATTCTTTGCAAAAATACACATCAAACCAGTTGGGTCAAAAAAATTTCATTTTTAAGATTATTTTGTCTTAATTTGCCAAATATTTTGATTTAATAACAAACTAAAATTTTAGACCATGGCAGATGTTGCTTCAAAAGTAAAAGCTATTATCGTTGACAAATTGGGTGTTGACGAAAGCGAAGTTACCCCTAACGCAAGTTTTACCAACGATTTGGGTGCTGACTCTTTGGATACTGTTGAATTGATTATGGAATTCGAAAGAGCTTTTGGTATCAGCATTCCGGATACCGATGCAGAAAAAATTGCTACCGTTGGTGACGCTATCAGCTATATCGAAGGAAAATAATTCGTGATTTTTGATAGAAAAAAAAGAACTGGCAGTTTTGTCAGTTCTTTTTTTTATGGGTTATTTCTTCACCTCGGTGTAGGTGAGTGTGAGCGTGGGTGCTAGTTCTGAGGTGGCACCTTCCAGGGTGATGAACCGATAGATGGTCGGATTGCAGGTGAAATACGTCTGTCCGTAGGAGTCTTTGCTGATGAGCAGGGGCATGAGCCACATGTTGTCCCGTTCGGTAAGTTCTTCTTCCGGGGTCTTCATCAGGTCCTGAATGTAAGTCGTCACATCAAAGGTGTATTTGCTCAAAGAGGGATTGCGTGCTCCAATGTTGACGTTTTGTCTGATTTCCGGCAACGGGTAGAAGAATTGGGTGGAGTCAGCATTCCCTTCCCGGTAGGAAACAACCATTGCACCCGGGAAATGCTTGAAAGCTTCGTAATCCTGGGGTGTGGTGTAATGGAAATCCAAGCTCGCCCGAGAGAGCGCGATGATGGTGTTCGGCTCCAGATCCAGGCTTTCCTCCCATTGGGTCAGCATTTTCTTGGCAGAAACAGCTGAGCAGAACGGTTTTACTCCGTTGAAGGTTTCAAAATAGAGTTCTTCTTGCGGGAGCTGGTTCCCAAGTTTTTCACCGGAATCCGAGTCGTAGAAATTGACACAGAAGTTGTAGGCATAGTAGAAATAGGCCGTCGTATCGTTGTCAACGATGTTGCGGTCCGGATCGTTCATGGTGTAATTCAAATTGATGGTGGCTCCTCGCACCGGCATGTAGTTCAGGCGTCCGCCAGGAGTTCCGTCTGAGGGGTCGGTGACAATGCCCAGACCGGGAATCCGTTTGACGAAGAGTTGTGTTGAATCGGCTTCTTTCGGGGTGAGGGCCATCAGTTCCTTGGCAAACTCATCCGTCAGGTAGATGCGCAGGGAGTCTCCTCCGAAGTAAACAGGCGCTCCTTTGCTGACCGGGGTCGGATCGAAATCAGCCAGGGTGATGGAGTTGTTGTAGATTTTTACGGAGTCTAGTTCGGTGTTCAGCCGGAGCAGGTACACGTTTTGGGCAATCCCTTCCTGTGAGGGATCCAGAAACAGGGTGGAATCCACTTTTACATGAAGGAAAGCGTCGTTCAGCTGCGGGTCAATTCCCAGGTCCATGGTATCGGAAGACGGAAGGATAACTCCGACACTTCCGATGTTGAGGGTGCCGTATCCTTCGTTGGTGAGGTTTCCGAAA
>CALCYB010000144.1 GCA_937906485.1 uncultured Rikenellaceae bacterium | reverse complement strand
GTTGAGGGAGGGCAGCCAGTGGGGCTCGACATCCGTGACGGTGGAATAGCGCAAACCGCCGCCCAGGGAGAGCCCGTCCAGTGGGTAGATCCGGGCTGTGGCAAAGTATTCGTGTCGCCATTCATCCACCCCCTCTGCGAAAGCATGGACCTGCGGCAAGGTGTACAGGTGCAGGGTTCCTGCTTTGATGCTGATCAGGCGACGCCGGTATTCCAGTTCTGCACTGGCTTGCGAACGGTGCGCGGCAATGATGTCTTGTTCGTAATATTCGTAGTCGTAACTGTAGGAAAGCCGGGCATTGTAGTGCCAGTGTCGGGAGGGGCTGCTGCCCTGCAGGCCCAGGTAAGTCTTGGTGTTGTTGTCGTAAATGGAGGTATAGGACTCCGGACGGGAGTTGTTGGAGACAGAGGGTTGGATCTGCCGGTTGAAGTCCAGGTAATAGACTCCGGCACTCATCAGGTGGTTGGGGTTCAGTCGCAGGAAGACTTCTTGAAGGACGCCGTAATTGTTGTAGGCCGCGTTGTTGGTGCGCTCGATGGGGTGCCCTTTTTTGGTGGTGTTCCGGAAACTGAAATTATTTTTGGCTCCGGTGTAGAACAGTGCCGTCTTGCTTTCAATCTTCCCGTTGCTGTAGCGCAGGGTGGCTCCTGTAAAGGAACTCAGGTAGCTGCCTGCCCGAAGCAGGACATTGCCGCTAAAGCCTTTTTCCCAACGGGGGGCGGTCCGAAGTTGCAGGGAGCCGCCAATGGATCCGTTGCCATACAGGGTGGAGTTGCCCCCGAGATGGATTTCCAATCCGTCAAAGAAATAAAGGGGGATATGACTCAGGTCGGTCTGCCCCAAGGTGGGAAGGCTCAGGTCCTGGCCGTTCCAGTCAATGCTGGTGTGGGAAGAAGAGGTCCCCCGCAAGGACAGGTAGGCGCTGGCTCCGTTGCCGAATTCTTTGATGTAAATGGAAGTCCTGGACTTGAGAAAGTCTGAAAGAGATTGTGTCCGTTGCGGATCAAGCGCTTTGTCATCGTACAGAATCTTGCGCTGTCCGAGGTTGTATCGGCTGTTGGTGGCGGTGCCGATTGGGCGGGTGGCGGAAACGTATCCGGCCTCCAGGTAGAGGGTGTCCTGTTCAAAGTCCGGACGGCTGCTGCTGTCCGTTACAGGCATCCCTCCCATCAGTAATGTGAGGAGAAATGTTAAAAGCATACTCTATTTCCCGAAAGTATGATTACCCTTGATAGGGGCGCAGGTTTTCTGACTTGGCCGGCCCGACCTTCCCATCCCAGCGGACAGTGGTTTGTTCGGTTGATCCCGAAGGATTGGCTTTACAGCAGCGGGTACTGTTCCCGATTTTCACGGGATTCCCTGTCGCCCTAATCCAGGTTATTTGGTTTAATAATTGAAGCGGATGGTTTTGATGATGTCCGGATGGAGGCTGTTGGCTACCGGGCAAGTTCTGGCGGCCGCTTCGATAAAGCGTTTTTCCTTTTCACCGTAGTTGTTGCCGGCAGGGAACGTGAAGGTCACGATGATTTCTGCTACACGGCGCGGATTGGCTGCCATGATCTTTTCGGTTTCAACAAGGGTTCCGTCAATGTTGAATCCGTGAGCGTCAGCAGCTTGACCCATGATGGTCAGCATGCAGGAGGCCAGGGAAGAGGCAAACAGGTCGGTGGGAGAGAAGAATTCTCCTTTGCCTTTGTTGTCCAGAGGAGCGTCGGTAATAACTTTGTTGCCGGATTGGAGGTGTTCGATCTCGGTGCGGTAGCCCCCGAGATAAACGGTTTTCATTTTAGTCATGTTGTCTTTTGTAATTAAATGATTTTACATATTGTGTTTTATTGGACGATTTCGCAAATCAAGGTTGCTGACGAGCAATCCACTACCCTGACGGTGGCCAGATCGCCGGTCTTCTTGCCCGTGGCTGAGAAGACGCAGACCTTGTTGTGCGGGGTCCGTCCGACCCATTGTTCTTCGGAGCGTTTGGAGGTGCCTTCGATCAGGACCTCGTAGCTCTTTCCGATTTCCCGTTGGTTGCTTTCCAACGATTTTCGATTTTGGAGTGCAATGATTTCATTCAAGCGCCGGGTTTTGGTTTCAAGGGGCACATCGTCTTCAAAATGACGGGCTGCCTTGGTGTTCGGCCGCATGGAGTATTGGAACATGAATGCGCTGTCAAAGCCCACTTCTTCCATCAGGGAGAGGGTATCCTGATGTTCTTCTTCGGTTTCACTGCAGAACCCGGCGATGACATCGGTGGATATGCCGGCACCCGGCAGAATCTGCCGGATACTGCGGATGCGCTCCAGGTAGGTTTCACGGTCGTATTTGCGGTTCATCTTCTCCAGCATCCGGCTGTTTCCGGATTGGACAGGCAGGTGGATGTGGGGGCAGATGTTGCTATGGCGGGCCATGGTATGCAGAACCTGGTCGTTCATGTCTTTTGGATGTGAGGTGGCAAATCGGATCCGGATGGTGGGGTCCACCAGGGCAACCATCTCCAGAAGTTGTGCGAAGTTGATGATTTCTTGGGGATTGTCCGGGTTTTTCCAGCGGTAGGAATTCACGTTCTGGCCCAGC
>CALCYB010000143.1 GCA_937906485.1 uncultured Rikenellaceae bacterium | reverse complement strand
CCACCGACGGCTGGACAGCGGCAGATTCTTGTAAAGCATGAACAGGTTGTTGCGGAAATTCAGGTACAATTTTCTGGGCGAGTTGTTCGGTAAAGTACCCCCACCAACGTGATAGATCACCGATTGGGGGATCACCCAAACCTCATACCCCAGAGATTGGACGCGCCAGCACAGATCGATTTCCTCCATGTGGGCAAAAAACAGTTCATCCAACCCACCCGCAACAGCATACAGCTGCGTCCGGATCAGCAGCGAGGTCCCGGACGCCCAAAATACGGGGATAGGTTCGTCGTACTGGCCCCGATCCTCTTCTATCTTGGACAGGACACGTCCCCGACAAAAAGGAAATCCGAACCAATCCAAAAAACCGCCACAGGCTCCTGCATGTTCAAAATAATTCCGACGATGGTATGCTTTGACTTTTGGCGAACAAACCCCAACCTGGGGGCGGGCATCCATCCACCGCACCAAAGCGGTCAACCAACCGGGCGTCACCTCCACATCAGAATTCAACAGCAGAAAGTAGTCAAATGTACGTTCCCAGGTCTGCAATTGCGCAAATGCACGGTTGTACCCTCCGGTAAAACCATAATTCTTGTCCAGCAGGATCAATCCCACTTCAGGACAATGCTGCCGCAACCAGGCGACCGACTCGTCCGTTGATCCGTTGTCTGCCACAATCAACTGGGCATCACCTGATTGCAACTCCTCGGTACGCTCAAGCAAGAGCGGCACAAACTGCTGCAGAAAAGGCAACCCGTTCCAGTTCAATATAACGATTGCTGTTGTTCCCATATACATCATGTATTGGACAAAATTAGTTAAATATATTAATTTTGTACCATGAAATATCTTTTTGTTCTGACCTTTTGTTGTATTGTTTCATGGTTATGCGCACCCTGCAACGCATGGGGACAATTTGCAGTACAGGTTCAGCCAACACCCGAAACCATTCAAACTTTGGACTTTGAATCTGACCCATTGGAACTGTCGCAGACCCAATTTGCAGGAAACAACCTGATGACCATAGGAAAAACGATGACAGTCACAGCCACTATGGCTGGTCTTTCGCACAGCATAATATCCTTCTTTTCCCTGCTCTCAGGTTATCAACCTACTCCTGTTCAAAAGTACAGTTCTATAGCCATCGGTATTACTGAAGTCACGTCACTTCTCGTCGGTATCCCGCTATGGATTATTGGAAAAACGTCAGAAAAACATCCCGAAGGCGAACAATACTTAGGCAACCCGAAAGGTTTCGGGCTACGAGTGGATTTGGCAGCGGCTGTTACACCCATCATGGGTGTTGATTGTATTGCGGGCTATCACCTCAACCCGTATCTCTTTGTTGGAGGAGGGATTGGTTCCCGCTTCGTAGAGGGCCTTGTTGTTCCCGCATTTGTAGACATCAGAGCCACTTACTCTCCCAAGAGAGTAGCCCCGTACATAGGTTTGAAGGGCGGTATTTCCTATTGTGGGGATTGCATCGGGGAGAGATACGAACCCTTTGATTCTTTCTTCAGCCTTAACTTAGGCGTTCGCATACGACACAAAAACAACGACAAGAGTCGTGGCGACTGGTGGTGCGGTTGTGTAATCGAATCCTCACCGACTACCGGCATCAACAATGGGCTTCAAGTCAGTTATTCATTCTAAAACAATCACATCATGTCAAAGTCCGTCATCCACAGCATACTCGTTGGAATACTTGCCCTCTTTTGCTCAATCACAAACCTGTACGGGCAATTTATCCCCCAAGAAACCACCAACGAGTCTGCAGATACCCCTGTCCAATTTGCAGGAGACATTTACATTTCAATCGGAAAGTCAATGACCTATACGGGGGTCGGGCTGATTCTTATTAGTTATATTCATCGATACACCCTGCCAAACAACTCTCAGGATCAAGTTTCTTCCCTCATCGGGCTTGCATCCGCCATTGTGGGAGCTCCTTTGTGGTTAACAGGGATCCACCGGGAAAAATATCCACAAGGAGTCCAGTATAGTGGCAATCCAAAGGGCCTCAGTTTTCGAGCCGACCTCATTGGAATATCTCCCTCTGTGATTGGCGCCGACATCGCTGCTGGCTATCACTTTAATCCCTATTGGTATTTGGGTATTGGAGCAGGTCTACATCAATGGCCCGGCCAAGAAAAGTTCAAGTTCCTTTATTACCTGGAAGGCAGGGCCACCCTAAGCAACGAACGCATCAGTCCCTATATCGGAGCCAGAGCCAGCCTCCACTATGCCGGGATGGATTTTGGTGTTCGCATCCGCAACAAATACAAAGACGCAGGAAAAGGCGATTGGTGGATTGGAGGCTTCATCGACTACACCCCAGCAGACGCCCACAGCGGACTAAAAGTTGGTTACTCATTCTAAATGCAAAGAAAACAGCCGATCAAAAAAGAAGGTGCCACATCAAAGTGACACCTTCTTTTTCTATACTTCAGGCTGAGTAGATTATGCGTTGGTAATACGTTCCAGCCATTTCACCATACCGAGCATGACGCCCATGGAGATGAGGCAGAATACGGCAAATACAGCCCAGCACATCCATTGTTGGGGGAATGTGTTCAACATTGTTACACCCATAGCGATGAACAAGTTACCGATAGCGGTAGCCGTCAACCACAAAGCCTGGCAGATACCTTGCATGTGACGAGGAGCAATCTTTGATACGAAAGACAGACCCAGCGGAGAAATGAACAATTCAGCAACCGTCAGGAAGAAGTAAGTCAGAATCAACACCATCGGGCTGGTCTTCATAGCGACTTTCACTGCGTCAGCCAAACCTTTGAATTCTTCTCCTGAAGGATAGTTATTGGCAACTGCAATAATAGCCAGGAAGATATAGGCACATGCTGCCAAGAACATACCGATTACGATCTTGCGGGGAGTGGACACTTCCTTGCCTTTTCTGGTCAAAGCTGCAAACACCCACATGATGATCGGAGTCAACAGAATCACGAACAAGGGGTTGATACATTGCCAGATTTCCGGCGGAATAGCATCGGTAGCAACGAAGTCACGTGCAAATACAGAGAGGGATTGTCCGTTTTGGTGGAATGAGAACCAGAAGAATACGGCAACACCCAATACTGCGAACAATGCATACAGACGTTGTTTGATTTCTTTTGCATTGGCTTCTCTTTCAGCCGGTGTATAATCAGCTGCAACAGCTTTTTCCTTCTTGGCCGGATTGGGCAGTCTCTTCTTCACAAAGAGGAAGATGGTCAAGGAAATCAGCATGGCCACAACAGAAGCGATGAACGAGAAGTGGACACCCGTGTTGAAGATGTTCAGGTAGCTGTCACAGAATGCGGCATCCACCACACCGGTATGACCTACTTCTGCTGCCAATGAAGCCAAATTGGCTTGGTCAACAGCACCCATACCGTTTGCATCGTTCAGGTACATGTGGCAAAGACGCGGAAGGTCGGCATTGTACGCCAAACCTTTGATGTTCAACCAGAGGCTTCTGAGCAAAGGAGCCACGAAGGGAGCGATCACACCACCGATGTTGATGAACACGTAGAAGATTTGGAAACCGGTATCCCGTTTTGATTTTGCTTCAGCCAAAGCTTCAGGGCCTTTCTTGGCTGCTTCCGCTTCGAAGTTGTCGTACATCTGACCGACAATTGCTTGCAGGTTTCCTTTGAACAGACCATTACCAAAGGCAATGATGAACAAAGCTACACAGGTGAATACCAGAACGCCTGAAAAACCGGAAGCTTCAGCAAACACCGGAATTGAAAGCATACCGTAACCGGCTGCCATCACGCAAAGACCTGCGATGATGGTACCTTTGAAGTTTTGGGTACGGTCCGCGATGATACCACCGGGAAGACTGAGTACATAAATCAAGAAATAGAAGACGGCATAAATCCAGCCTGCCGCATCATCGCTGATACCGAATTTGGAGCAGATGAACAACAGAAGCACGGCGTTCATGATATAATAGCCGAAACGTTCACCCATGTTACTCAATGCGGCAGCGATCAAGCCCTTAGGGTGTTCTTTTCTTGCTTTGTTGATGTAGAATACCAGGAAAGGTATTACCACAATCAGAATGGCGAGCAGAATCATCATAGGACGATTGGTCTCCCAAAGATTCGAAATGAATGACATACTGTTAAATGGTATTAGTTAATAATTAATAAAATGTAAATATCCAATGGATGGCTACTGTCGGACAAAGATATTAATATTTTATGAAAAGACTGCCTTAAATTGTTAAAAAGTTGGTAACTTTGCTTGTTGACAAGATTGTTTCCAGCATGAAAACTTTGTTTGAGAATCTCCTTTACTATCCGCTTGTGGGCTTTACTTACCTCATTTCGCTGCTTCCTCTGCGGATACATCATGCGTTTGCTGATGTTGGCTATTTCTTATTATACAAGGTTTTCCGATACCGGCGCAGCGTGGTCACCATCAACCTGGCCCGATCTTTCCCGGAAAAGAAATACACTGAAATCGAAAAGATAGCCAAAGCGTTTTACCGGAATTTTCTGGATATTTTTGTGGAAATGGTCTGGTCACTGACCCGTAGTACCGCAAAAGTCAACCGTCACGTGGTCTTTGAGAATCCGGAAGTGGTCAAACGACTGTTCGGATCCGGCAAGAACCTGATTGCTGTGCTGGGCCACTTCGGCAACTGGGAACTCTGCTGCTCCATCGGACCCTATGCGCGATTATTCGATATTGACTTGCCTGCCAGTGAAAATTACTTCATTTACAAAAAACAAAAAGGAGTAGCTGACCGTCTGGTCCGAATGTTGCGGAGCAAGAAGGGCGTCTGCACCTTGTTGGAGTCCGGCCAGGTCCTTCGGCAGGTCATGCAGAACAGAAACGGTAAAGGCATTTATTTTTTCATTGCGGACCAATCCCCCCGGATGGGTGCCAAATATGGAATGAATTTCCTGAACCAGCCGACGACCATGATCAATGGGCCGGAATACATGGCGGCCAAATTGGGACTTCCGATGTTTTATGTCAACATCAACCGGTACCAACGGGGACATTACCGGTTTACCTTCACCGAAATCACACCGGATGCCTCCAAAGAGGAGCCCGGCTTGGTTACCCTCCGCTTTGCGCGACTGTTGGAAGAAGGTATCCGCCAGAATCCCTCTGCATGGCTATGGTCACACAAACGATGGAAAAGAGACATCAGCAAGGAGGGAAAGCTGTTGCATTATTTTGAAAAATAGACAATTGAATATGAAGAAACTTACCACTATGCTGGCGATTGCCGCCACAACCTGCTGCCTGGACGCTGGCCACCCGCTGCTGGCACAAGAACGAATTGCCGAGAATCCGAACGGCTCAGTCATCTATTCACTTCCGAGAACATCGGTCCGTATCACCGTAGAAGCCGTCCGTGAAAACTACCAGGCAGGACCCTATGCCCGCTTTTCCAACAAATACCTGGGCATCGAAGTGCCCGAAACCAACACCGTCAGCTACCGGCTCCAAAGCGTACGGCTGACCCCGACGGTGGAAGCGGATCCCCAACTACGCATGATCAGCGACCTGTCTTCCATCAAAAAGGCAGACGCCGTTGCCGAATTCTTCCAGCTTTCCGCTCAAGGTCTCGTGGTCTTGTCCGATGACAGGCAAAACGGAGAACAGACCTGGCGTTTCCCGGCCCCTGTGGACCTGATGGAAATGCAGAGCAAAGGCGTCACCTCCAACCTGATGGAAACCGAAACCACCATGTACCGGAGCGTCCGTTCCGGCAACGGTTTTGAAAAAGTTCCGGTCACCCAGAGTCAAGTCGTTTCCAAGAGTCTCGAAACCAAGGCAGAAGAAGCAGCCCAACTCATTTTTGACCTACGCCGCAAGCGCATGGAGATCATCACCGGTGATACCGATGCCACCTTCAGCGGCAATGCCCTGCAGGCAGCCATCTCGGAAATCAACCGCCTGGAAGCCGAATACCTCTCTCTGTTCTTGGGAGAGCGCACCGAAGCAGTAGAGACTTTGTCATTTGATGTGGTACCGGAGCAGACCCTGGAACGGCAGTTGCAGATCGCATTCCGGATTTCAGAAGAAGAAGGCATCCTCCCGGCCGACAACGTAGCGGGTCGCCCCGTGGTATTTGAACTGATCCCTGAAAATACGGAAGAAGACATCCGACAATACCTTGGAGACGGCATTCCGCCCAAGAAGGCCACGGCAGAGATCACCTATCGAATCCCTGCCATCTGCACAGCCCGGATCTCGGACGGCCGTCAGGTCCTGTTACAGACCCGCATCCCGGTCTATCAAATGGGACAGACCCTCAGTTTCCCGATTGGAGCTGTAGTCAAATAAATCCAAGCATATTTCATTAACAAATAATAATACAAACAAATTCAACAACATGAACATTCAAGATCTGAATCCCAAGGCCGTATGGAAAAATTTCTATGCGTTGACCCAAATCCCCCGTCCCTCAAAACGTGAAGGAAAAGCTGTAGAATACCTGGTCAAATTCGGACAAGACCTCGGTCTGGAAACCATTAAAGACGAAGTTGGCAACGTCATCATCCGCAAACCCGCTACCCCGGGTATGGAAAACCGCCAAGGTATCATCCTGCAAGCCCACATCGACATGGTTCCCCAAAAGAACAACGACAAAGTGCACGATTGGGACAAAGACCCTGTGGAACCGCGCATCATTGAAGACTGGGTATGGGCTACCGGTACCACCCTGGGTGCAGACAACGGTTTGGGTTGCGCTGTGGCCATGGCTGTTCTGGAAGCCAAGGACCTGGTACATGGGCCTGTAGAAGCCTTGTTCACCATCGACGAAGAAACCGGCATGACCGGAGCACGTGCCCTCCAACCGGGTCTGCTCAAAGGCGACATCCTCATCAACCTGGACTCTGAAGACGAAGGAGAACTCTATGTGGGTTGCGCAGGTGGTCTGGACGTAACAGCTACCTTCCATTATCGTGAAGAAGCCGTTCCTGCGGGATATGTTACCCGCGAATTGACCGTCAAAGGCCTCCGTGGCGGCCACTCCGGTATGGAAATCAACCAAGGCCGTGGCAATGCCAACAAAATCATGGTACGCGTACTGCTTCCGTTCCTGCGCGATATGGATGCCCGTCTGCTTTGTGTAGAAGGCGGAAACATGCGCAACGCAATCCCTCGTGAAGCCGTCGCTTGTGTTGCCATTCCCGAAAACCGCCTTTCTGATGCAGAAGCATGGGTTGCCCGCACCCTGGCTGAAGCCAAAAACGAATACGGCCCCGTTGATCCGGGTCTGGAAATCTTCCTGACCGCATGCGACTGCCAAGGTCCTGCCATTGAACAAGAAGTCGCCTTGAAAGCCATGCGTGCAGTCTATGGCTGCCCCAACGGTGTTGACCGCATGAGCCTGGCCATGGAAAACCTGGTGGAAACCTCCAACAACCTGGCCATTGTCAAATCAGAAAACGGTACCATCGTCGTTAAAACGCTGATGCGTGGCTCCATCGACTCGGCAAAAGCAGACCTGAGTGAATCCATCCGCGCTGTCTTTGAGCTGGCAGGCGCAGAAGTCCAACTTACCGGCGGATACTCCGGTTGGCAACCCAACATGGCCTCTCCCATCCTGAAAGCCATGAAAGAAACCTACCGCGAACTGTACGGTGTAGAACCCGCAGTCAAAGCCATCCACGCCGGCCTCGAATGTGGCATCCTCGGTGGCATTTACCCGAACTGGGACATGATTTCCTGCGGACCGACCATCCGTTCTCCTCACTCCCCGGAAGAACGCGTCTGCATCCCGACCGTTGAAAAATGGTGGAAATTCGTAGTGACTGCTCTGGAAAAAGCCCCGCTCAAATAAGAAAACACGACCGCTAAAAAGATAATTATTTGCAGATTACTAAATAATTACTAAATTTGCAGCCCTTTTGGAAACCCCGAAAGGGCTTTTTTAAACTAATATTAATAATAATCAGTATGTTAAAACAGTACGAAACCGTTTTCATTGCAACTCCCGTTTTGTCTGAAGCTCAGATGAAGGAAGCGGTAGAAAAGTTCCGTGGACTGATTGTTGCCGATGGTGGCGAAATCGTTCACGAAGAAGATTGGGGCCTTCGTAAATTGGCTTACCCGATCCAAAAAAAGACAACTGGATTCTATCACTTGATCGAATTCAAAGCAGAACCTGCATTCATTGCAAAATTTGAAACCGAATACCGTCGTGACGAACGCATCATTCGTTTCTTGACCTTTGCAATGGACAAACATTCCATCGCTTATGCTGAACGCAGACGCGCAAACAAACAAGAAGCTAAATAATTGAGGAGGTAGTATTATGGCAAATGTAACTAACAACGAAATCCGTTATTTGAACCCTCCGACAGTTGAGGTAAAAAAGAAAAAATATTGCCGCTTCAAAAAAGTAGGCATCAAATACGTTGACTACAAGGACGCAGAATTCCTGAAACGTTTCTTGAACGAACAAGGTAAGATCCTTCCTCGCCGCTTGACCGGTACTTCCCTGAAGTTCCAACGCAAAGTTGCTCAAGCTGTGAAACGTGCAAGACACCTGGCTTTGCTGCCTTATGTAACTGACTTGTTGAAATAATTGTAGGAGGAGAGAATATGGAAATCATTTTGAAACAAGACGTAGCCAACCTCGGTCACAAAGATGACATCGTAACGGTGAAAAACGGTTATGCCGTGAATTACTTGATTCCGCAAGGAATGGCCATCATGGCAACTCCCTCTGCAAAGAAAGTACACGCTGAAAACCTCAGACAACGCGCTCACAAAGAAGCAAAACTTCGCGAAGATGCTTCTGCGTTGGCTGGCAAACTGGAAGGTCTGCTCGTAAAAGTGGCTACCAAAGTTAGCGAAACCGGCAAAGCCTTCGGTTCTGTCAACAACATTCAAATCGCTGAAGCCTTGGCTGCCCTCGGATTCGAAATCGACCGCAAGGACATCACCATCAAAGGTGCTGACGCTTTGAAAGAAGTAGGTACTTACGAAGCAGTTGTTAAATGCTACAAAGACATCAAAGCAACTGTACAAGTAGAAGTTATCGCTGCTGAAGAATAATCGTTCAACAGCCAGATCAAAAAAAGGACTGTCCATCCGGGCACAGTCCTTTTTTTGTCTTATTGCATCTGCAAATGCTGATTGAGCAAGCTGTTTCCCATTCTTTCAAACAAAAGCCCACACACTGCTCATCTTCGTTTTTGCTTAGGTATCTTTCGGTACAAACTCAGGGGACAAGGACGAGGCGGAACCCATAACTGTTGATCTTGTCCGAAGGGTAGTGGCCGTTCCGATAAGAAACGCGACAGCCCCTCGCATGGACGCTCCAACCACCACCCCGGAGAACGCGGTGCGAGCGATTGGCAGGACCGGTCGGATTCGTCTGAGAACCGCTACTGTAATCCCCTTTCCAGTCCTGACACCATTCATGAACATTCCCACTCATATCATACAGACCCAGTTCATTCGGCTCCTTCTGGCCGACAGGATGGGTTTTCTTACTACTATTTGCCAAATCCCAGGCAACCTCATCAATCTCATTGCTTCCTGCATATTTGTACCCCTGACTCTTGCTCCCTCCCCTCGCAGCATACTCCCATTCCGCTTCAGTGGGCAAGCGGTACGTTTTTCCCGTCTTTTGGTTCAATTTAGCAATAAATTCCTGGATATCTTCCCAACTTACTTGTTCAACCGGCCGGTTGTCGCCTTTAAAATAACTTGGATTGCTACCCATCACCGCTTCCCACTGCGCCTGGGTCACTTCGTATTTCCC
>CALCYB010000142.1 GCA_937906485.1 uncultured Rikenellaceae bacterium | reverse complement strand
TGGGATCCTTGCCGGAGAAGGCGCCGCCGCCGTGGGAGAAGTAGCCGCCGTAGGTGTCCACGATGATCTTGCGGCCGGTCAGTCCGGTGTCTCCGTGTGGACCGCCGATGACAAATTTCCCGGTCGGGTTGACCAGCAGGCGATATTCTCCATCGAACAGTTTTGCGGTCTGTTCGCTCAGGTGAGCCTTCAGACGGGGGATGAGGATGGTCTGTATGTCCTGGCGGATGCGCTCCTGCATGGCCTGATCTTCGTCAAATTCGTCGTGTTGGGTCGAAACGACAATGGTGTGGATACGCAGGGGCTGGTGGTCATCTCCGTACTCGATGGTGATCTGGGATTTGGCATCGGGCCGCAGGTAGGTCATTTCTTTTCCTTCTTTGCGGATGGCTGCCAGTTCTTCAAGGGTGCGGTGGGCCAGTACCAGGGGAAGGGGCATGAATTCCGGGGTGTCGGAGCAGGCGTAGCCGAACATCATGCCTTGGTCGCCGGCACCTTGTTCTTCCGCTTTCTCATTGACAACTCCCCGGTTGATGTCGGGTGACTGTTCGTGTACGGCGGACAGGATGCCGCAGGACTTTGCATCGAACATGTATTCGGCTTTGGTGTAGCCGATTTGTTCAATCACATTTCTTGCAATCTGCTGGATGTCCACATACGCTTCTGCGCGTACTTCGCCTCCGACAACGACCAGTCCGGTGCTGACGAAGGTTTCACAAGCTACTTTGGCATCCGGGTCCTGGCGCAAAAAGTCGTCCAGGATGGCGTCGGAAATTTGGTCTGCTACTTTATCAGGATGCCCTTCTGATACGGATTCGGATGAAAATAAATATGCCATAATTCTACTCGTATTATTTTATTTGGAGGAAGGAATCTGACACCGCTCGGCTTGGGGCTAAAAGATGGTTCTTTAGCATTTTTTTTTGTGGTTGCAAGCGATTCAAATCCGTCCACAGTTTCAATTCGGCCGCAAAGATAATACAATCCCGGCAAATACAAAACAATGGAGGAAAATCTGTTAAAAATCGCGATAATTTAATACCTTTGTCCCCTTGAAATGAACCATTATTAACATTTATCTATGAAACAACTAATTAAGAATTTCTGCCTGGCTGTGGTCCTGCTCTTGTCAGCAACAGCCATGACAGCACAGGTTACCACTTCTTCCATGAGTGGTAAGGTTGCTGATCAAAGCGGAGAGCCGGTAGTGGGAGCAACCGTGGTTGCAACACACACTCCCTCGGGAACCCAATATTATGCGGTTGCCGATGACAAAGGCTTGTTCCGTATCTTGAACATCCGCCCCGGCGGACCCTACACCGTTTCGGTACAAATGCTTGGGTACGTGACCCTGGAACAATCCGGTATCAGTGTAGCTCTGTCTGACAATTACGTATTGAACGCTACCCTGGCGGAAGAGTCCATGACCCTGGATGCAGCCGTGGTCACTGTAGAAGGAGCCAACTCCAACATGCGTTCAGACCGTGCCGGTGCCATGACCAACTTGAACGTGGCACAATTGTCCAACCTGCCGGTGTTGAGCCGCAGCATTTCTGATGTTGTGAAACTGACTCCCCAATCCTATGACTCCGGAAACGGTCCTCAAATCGGTGGGGGTACCTATCGTCAGAACTTCTTCACCATTGACGGTGCAGCTGCCAACAACGCATTCGGTATCGGTGAAAGTATGCCGGTAGGCGGTAGTGTGATTTCTATGGATGCGATCGAACAAATCTCGGTGAACGTGACTCCTTATGATGTCCGTCAAAGTGGTTTTATCGGTGGTTCCATGGCAGCAGTGACCCGTTCCGGCAGCAACCAGTTTGAGGCATCCGCTTATACCTATTATTATAATCAAGACTTCCGCGGCAAGAAGGTGGGCGATCAAAAACTGACGGTAAATGATGAAACCAACCTGCTCTACGGGGTGCGTATCGGTGGACCCATCATCAAGAACAAACTCTTCTTCTTTGCCAACTTCGAAATGGAAAACAACATCACACCGGGTCCCTCAAGAGTGGCTTCTACTCCTGAAAATCCTTATGTGACCGGCCAAAACGGTGTCGCTCGTCCGAGCGCATCTGTAATGGATGCCATTTCCGGCTACCTGAAGAGCCAATACGGATATAATCCGGGGCTGTATCAAGGTTATTCTTCTGAAACTCCCGGTTGGAAACTCCTGGCCCGTCTGGACTGGAACATCAACAACAACCATAAGTTCAACATCCGTTACAGCAACACCAAATCCAAATACGCTTCAGCACCCTCTACCTCAACCTCCGGTTTGGGTGACCGTGGTTTCACTACAAAGAACCGTACTGCTGAGACGGCCATTTATTTCCAAAATGCCCGTTACTACCAAGAACAAAACTTCTCATCCATTGCTGCTGAGTTGAACTCCCGCTTCCTGGATGGCCGTTTGAACAACATGTTGCGTGCAACGTATTCTCACCAATACGAACCCCGTAGTACAGAAGGTGGTTACTTCCCCTTCGTGGACCTGGTCGTAGCCGGTGACATCTATACCTCTTTCGGTACAGAGTTGTTCTCTTATGGTAACTTGCGTGATGTGCAAACCTTCAACATCACCGACGAATTGTCTTATTCAGCCGGTATCCACAACCTCTTTGCCGGTGTTCAATACGAATGGAACTTGACCAAGAACGGTTTCCAACGTTTCGGTGCAGGTTACTACACCTTCCTGTTTGATTCGGAAGATGACGTGATGAATGCGATCAACAGCAATACCCTGTTCGCAAATCCTCACCAATTTGCCATTACCCACTCTTTGGAAGATCCGAACGGACAATCGTTCCCTCGCTTTACTTTCAACCAGTTGTCTTTCTACCTGCAAGATGAAATGGCCATCAGTGACCGCTTCAAACTGACAGCAGGTCTGCGTCTCGAATTGCCGATGTACCCGGACTTGAGCTACAACTACAGCAAACAGGTAGCAGATGCAACCTTCGCTGACTATAAGGGCAACGGTGGCAAATACGACACCCGTCAGCTCCCTTCCACCAAGGTGATGCTTTCTCCCCGTCTGGGCTTCAACTGGGACCTCACCGGTGATCGCACCTATGTATTGCGTGGGGGTACAGGGCTGTTCACAGGCCGTCTGCCTTTCGTGTGGATTGTGGCACAAGCCGGTGACGCTGGTGTGATCCAAACGACCTACACGGCTGTATCCGGAGATAAGGACAAAGTATTGCCGGAATTCCTGACGGACCGCAAAGCGATGATCGACAAAGTATACGATCCGAACGCAGAAGCCTTGTCCATCAGCTCCATCACCTTGATGGCTGACGATTTGCGCATGCCTCAAACCTGGAAATCCTCTTTGGCGTTGGATGTCCGCCTGCCCGGTGACATCATGGCTACCGTAGAAGGTATCTACAACTACGACGTGGATCCGGTTACCATCACCAACGTGGGTCTGACCGACCCGATCCGTTCCAACATCAATGGTTATGCGGATAACCGTTATGTATGGGGTGGCCGTTACGACAGCAAGATCTCCAATGCTTACTTGCTCCATAACTCCGACCAAAACGGTTATTACTATTCATTGACCGCCAAATTGGAGAAGAACAATTGGCATGGTCTGAGCGGTATGATCGCTTATACCTATAGCAATGCCCAAAGCTTGTCCGACGGTTTCGGTGACCAAGTTTACTCAGCTTGGAACAGTGCCAACACCGTCAATGGTCAAAACATGGTTGACCTGGGTTATGCAAGTTACGTAATGCCTCACCGCTTGATCGCTTCTTTGGGATATCGCGTAGAATACGGCAAAAACTTCGCCACTTCCATCAACTTGTTGTACGATGGTGGTCCGAGAGGCCGTGCTTCTTACACCTATACTTCCAATGTTGTCGGTGACGGTGGTGCATACAACCTGATTTATGTGCCCAAGACCAAAGATGAACTGCAATTTGCTGACTACGAATACGAAGTCAACAAAGAAAAGATCGTCTATACCGCTGACCAACAACGCGAAGACTTCTGGAATTACGTGGAACAAGACCCGTACCTAAGCACCCGCAAAGGTAAATATGCAGAACGCAACGGTCTGGTATTCCCGTGGGTACACCAATTTGACCTGCGCATTACCCAAGACTTCTACCTGCAGATGAAGAACGGTCAACGCAACACCTTGCAAGTGGGTCTGGATGTTCGTAACCTGGGCGCATTGCTGAACCCGAACTGGGGTCAATTTGTGACCATGAACCGCAGCACCATCTTGAAAGTGGCCAAGAACAGCTGGTCACAAGGTGGGGACACCCAAGCACAACAGCCCGTGTTCAACTTCATGAGAAACGGTACAGAAACCTTGACCGAGACCTTTACTCCTTCAATTGGTTTTGGTTCAACTTATCTGTTGCAATTGAGCGTACGTTACATCTTCAAATAGTTGATTCGTACCAAGTCGGACAACCGGTGTCTTTCCAGATGCCGGTTGTTTTTTTATTTATAAATAATTGACTATCTTTGTAAATATTTGTGCATTGAGTCATTGTGTGGGGTATGCGGGAAAAGAAGGAGGTAGGTATTTGGGGAGAGGAGCTCGCTTTGGAATACTTGTTGCAGCGAGGGTACCGGCTGAGGGCCCGTAATTGGCGGAGCGGTCATTTGGAGCTGGACCTGGTGATGGAGGATGAGCGTTGCATACGGATCGTGGAGGTCCGTTCCCGGACCAAGCCGACACAGGTATTGCCTCATCTGACGGTGAACCGGCACAAACAGGTCAATCTTTTTAAGGCTGCTTCTGCATACGTGCGTCAGTATCGGATCAGCAAAGATGTGGTCTTTGATTTGGTGACGGTGTTGTTTGACGAAAGAGGATATGAGATTGATTATTTTCCTGAAGCCTTCTATCCTTTTTGGTGATGATGAAATAAACATTGATGAATATGAATTCAAATAAGTATTGCGTGATTATGGCAGGAGGCGTCGGCAGCCGTTTCTGGCCGATCAGCCGGAACGGTCGGCCGAAACAG
>CALCYB010000141.1 GCA_937906485.1 uncultured Rikenellaceae bacterium | reverse complement strand
CCTGGACGGATGGTGGGTGGAAGGGTACAAGGAAGGAGCCGGATGGGCCCTGCCGATGGAACGTACCTACGATGATCAGAACTATCAGGATGAATTGGATGCAGCGACCATCTACAACATCATTGAAAACGAGATTGCACCGACTTATTACCAACGGGATGAGCACAACGGACTTCCGGTAGCCTGGATCGGTTACATCAAGAACACGGTCGCACAAGTGGCCTGCAACTTCACCACCAACCGGATGATGACCGACTACCTGGACAAATACTACCTGCCGTTGTACAAACGCAGCAAAGCCCTGCTCAAGGGCGATGCCAAACTGGCCCGGGAAATTGCTTTCTGGAAGCGGAAACTCAGAAGGGAATGGCAGCACATTGAAGTGTTGTCGTTTGACAAGCCGGACAGTGCCAAGGGCATGCAGATGTTGGGTAAAACCTACCGTTCGGTCATCCGTCTGATGATCGGTGACATCAACCCGGAAGATATCGGTATCGAACTTCTGTTTGCATCCCAAGACAAGAAAGGCAAATTCCACGTGGAAGAACGCTTTACCTACCGCTTCGAGTCCCTGGAAGCCGGAGTGGCTACGTACCGTTGCAACATCGTTCCGGATGCTGCCGGTCTGTATTGGGTGGCTGCGCGGATGTTTGCCAAGAACAACCTCTTGCCTCACAGACAAGATTTTGAATTGGTGAAATGGTTGTAGCAGCTACCGGATTCTTTGATGGAATACATTTGGGTCACAGAGCCGTCTTGCGACAGCTCTGTGATCTTGCTGTAGACCGGGGACTGGAGAGTGCGGTGATCACGTTCTGGCCGCACCCGCGTACCGTCCTGCAGCAGGATGCCTCTTCATTGCGTCTGTTGACGACGCTGGAAGAAAAACAGGAGATGATCCGCAGCCTGGGGGTGGACCACCTGTTTGTCGTGCCCTTTACCAAAGAATTCAGCCACCTGACCAGTGAGGAATTCATGCGGGACTACCTGCAACACAAGTTCGGGGTCGGGGTGCTGTTGTTGGGATATGACCATCGGCTGGGATCGGATCCGGTCCAGACCCCTGCATTGCTGGCCCAGAAAGCCTGCCAGTTGGGCTTGGAGCCGGTGATGGTGCAACGCACCGATGTGGATGGCGTGGGAATCAGCTCCACCCGGATCCGTCATCTGTTGACGGAAGGGGCCGTTGCTGAGGCCAACCGTCTGTTGGGCAGTCCCTATCGCCTCAAAGGCGTCGTGGTCGCTGGCAACCGTCTGGGGAGAACCTTGGGCTTCCCTACGGCAAACATCCAGTTGTACGAACCTTTGAAATTGCTTCCGGCCCATGGTGTGTATTGTGTGGAGGTGCTTTTTGAAGGGAAATCCTATGCCGGATTGTGCAACATCGGCTCGCGTCCGACCATCGGAAAGGGAAATGCCGTGACCATCGAAACACACCTGATTGATTTTCAAGAGGTCATCTACGGCCGGAATCTGGAATTGATTTTTCATGAGCGGATTCGGGAAGAACGCCGTTTTGACAGTTTGGACGCCTTGCGGGAACGGATGACCATAGATTTGGAATTTGCCCGACAATATTTTACCTTTGTGGGGAGTAAACAACAATAGCAGTGGACTGGATCGATATACTCATTACCTTTCTTCTTCTGGGTGCCGGCCTCATCGGTAACCTGCGCAAGAAGCCCCAGCAGCGGGCTCCTCAGGGGGAAGCACCTCCTGAAGATCCGATGCCGGAGACTTCTGTTCAGGATTTGATCGACGCGCTGACCAAAATGCGGCAGGAAGCTGAACTGTCCTTTCCGGAAGAGGAAGAACTGGTACAGGCCCCTGCACCGAAGGTAGATGTTGTTGAAGAAGCCATTCCGCAGACCGTTTCAAAAGCCCCTTCACCCGTGGCTCCCCAACCGGTTCCTCAGGAAAATACAGAACAGGATCCGCAAAACAGCTGGTCCCCTGAGGAGTTGAAAAAACTGGTCCTCTATTCGGAAATCATGAAGCCGAAGTTTACGGAATCCTAGTCTTGAATTAATTATTATTTATTATGCCTGGTATACATTATGTTACCGCGGAAGGTCTGGAAAGGCTGAAAGCGGAGTTAGAAGAATTGATCAAACAGCGGCCGATCATATCCCGCCAGATTGCTGAAGCACGGGATAAAGGCGACTTGTCGGAAAATGCAGAGTACGATGCCGCCAAAGAAGCACAAGGTCTGCTGGAATTGAAGATATCCAAACAGGAAAGCCTGATTGCCAATGCCCGTGTCATTGACGAGTCCAAACTGAGTACCGACCGTGTTCAGATGTTGAACAAGGTGAAACTCAAAAACCTCCTGAACAATCAGGTGGTGGAATATACCCTGGTGGGAGAAAGTGAAGCGAATTTTAGAGAAGGCAAGCTGGCTGCAGCAACTCCGATCGGAAAGGCATTGATGGGCAAGACCAAAGGAGAAGTTGTGGAGGTCCAAGTGCCTTCCGGTGTCTTGAAATTTGAAATCCTGGATATTTCCATCTGATATGGCCTCTATTTTTACCCGCATCGTCAATGGTGAGATTCCGTCTTACAAGGTGGCGGAAAATGACCGTTTTTATGCATTCCTGGACATCAATCCCCTGGTTCCGGGACATACCTTGGTGATTCCCAAACAGGAAACGGACTACCTTTTTGATATAGAAGATCAGGAATATCAAGACCTGATGCTTTTTGCAAAGCGTGTAGCAGAAGGGGTGAAGAAGGCCATTCCCTGCAAACGGGTGGGTGTGGCTGTTCTTGGAATGGAAGTTCCTCATGCCCATATCCATCTGGTGCCCCTGCAGCAGGAGGGTGATATGGACTTCCGAAAGGAAAAAGCCCAATTGACAAAAGAAGAATTTGAACGTATCGCAAAAGCGATTGCAGACGCTATCCAATTATGATGAAACGATTGTTTGTTGGCCTTTTGTTGGCCTTGAGTGTAGCGGCATGTTCCCGTCAGCGTGCAGAAGTGGTGATTACAGCTCCTTCCATGGCGGATGGTACCGAAGTGGTCGTTGCACGTCTGGCCGTGAACCAATGGGTTCCGGTGGATACCTTGACCGTGAATGGGGGCAAGGTGACTTATGCATTGGAAGGCATGACCCCGACCCCTGATTTTTATTGTCTGTTGCAGGACCAGCAACGGCTGGCTTCCTTTGTTGCCAAGGTCGATGACCGTCTGGAAATCCGTGTGGATGAGCAGGGCCAGGTACAGGTAACCGGTTCCGATGAGGCGGAATTGTTCCAGCAGGCGGAAGTCGATTTTGAGCAGGCTCAACGCCAGTTCAATGAATTGTCTCTGGCCATGGCTGCCGCTCAAGCCGAGGGTGATGTGAAAAAACAACAGCAGCTGCAGTTGGAGTTGGGCCGTTTCTACGTGAAATACAAACAGCAGTCCATTCGTTTCCTGCTCAGCAACCCTTATTCGCTGGTTCAGGTGCCGGTACTCTACCGTGCTTTTTCCAATGAGCTGCCGGTGTTCAACGAATACCGTGATGCCCTGTATTTTGGGCGGGTATATGACTCCCTTCGGGTAACGTATCCCCAATCGGCTTATTTGCATGCATTGAAGGACGAAGAGCAGACCCGTACCCAGGTCATGCGTCTGAATGAAAAGTTGAGTCAGGCTACCGAATCCGGTTTTCCGGATTTGAGCATGCCGGATCAGGAAGGTCGGATACGGACCCTTTCCGATGCGAAGGGAAAGGTCATCCTGCTGTCTTTCTGGACCGTTACCGACCCTGTTCAGAAATTGTTCAACAATGAATTGAAAGCGATCTACGACAAATACCACAAACGTGGTCTGGAAATTTATCAGGTGGCGTTGGATGTGGACAAGGCCCAATGGGCACAAGCGGTCAAAGATCAGCAACTGCCTTGGATCTCCGTCTGCGACGGCATGGGGGTTGTTTCCATTGCAGCCGCCTATTACAACGTAGGCTCCGTTCCGTCCTTGTACCTGATTGACAAGGAGGGAAATGTCCGCCCCGAAAAGAACGAGTTCGATCCGGAGGCCTTGGACAAACTGATCGGGAAACTGCTGCGATAGTCGGATTACAACATAGACTTGCGGCTGACACCAGCGACAAAGTCTTTCAGATAGAAGGGTTCAAAGTAGGCAACATCTTTGAACTCTTTTTTGTTGTATGCCCGGATCGTGGGTTGGAGCATGGCGGTGGCATCCGGGAATTCTTCGAACCAGATGGCCTTCTGTTGGTCGGATTCGGGAAGACTCTCTCTGAATTTTCGTACACCGTCACCGATGAAAACCGGTTGGGGACAAAGGCTCAGGTATTTGTGAAAAGTCTCTTCCGTCAGAATCTCGGGATGGGGCGTTTCCAGGGGTTGGGCCTGCTGATTGTACAGGGCCGTGTACACTTCCATCCGACGGGCATCCACCATCGGGATGATGCGCAAAGGGTCACAAGTGGCCGCGGGGGATTCCTGCAGGTGCATGCGGGCAGCTTCTGCGAGCAGGTCCAAGGTGCCGATGCCGATCAGCGGCAGACCGCTCCCGTAGCAGAGACCTTTTGCTGTGGAAACCCCCACGCGCAGTCCGGTGTAGGAACCGGGGCCCTCACTCACGGCAATGGCGTGGCACTCGCTCAGGGTAAGACCACTTTCGGCCAGCACTTCGGTGACAAAAGGTGCCAGTAGGCGGGCGTGGGCTTTGGGTTCAGCAATCCAACGTTTGGCAAGGATCTTATCGCCTTCGGCCAAAGCAACGGAGCAGGCTTCCGTGCTGCTTTCAATCAAGAGGAATCGATGTGTATTCATGCTGCAAAGATACGAAATCTCCGTCGTTCAACACATCATGAAGTGTAGTATATGGGCCGGAAACGATGCGGTCGCTGATCTGGAGACCTGAAAGTACCTCCACATGGTTCATGTCCTGAATTCCAGTGGAGACCGGACGGAGGTACACGTGACTGTCCTCCGAATAGAGGAAGACCTGGGCTTGTCTTTCTCCGGGTCGTTGGACAAAGCAGGAAAGCGGGAGGGTTAGGATGCTGTCCCGACGACAAGTCTCGATCTCAATGCTTGCGGACATTCCCGGGCGGAATGGCGAATGCAAATCGTGCGAGAGGTCACCATAGGATTCCGGCAGCAACAGGATCCGGACCGGAAAGGTAGGAATGCCGCTGCTGCGTTCATGGCTGAAGGCTGAATTGGCCATTTGGGTGACAACTCCTGTGAATTGTCTTCCGTCGTAGGCATCTATTGTGATGCGGGCGGTGTCCCCCAGCTTGATTTTCAGGATATCATTCTCACTGACCTCAACCCGGACCTCCATCTGCCGGAAATCTGCGATTCGTAACATTTCGGTACCGGCCATCTGGCTGGTACCGACCACCCGTTCGCCTTGTTCTACGGAAAGTCGGGAAACGATACCGTCCATGGGGGCATGGACCAGGGTTTTGCGGAGGCTTTCGCGGGCCTGGTTCCGGGTGGCTTTTGCGTTGGCTACGTTGTGTGTCGCAGTTTCCAGCCGACAGGTCGCCAGGTGGTATTCCACTTCTGCATCCTCAAACTCTACCTTGGAGATGGACCCTTGTTCGAACAAGCGTTGGCTACGCTGGTAACGCCGTTGGTTCTGCTCAAACTGAAAGGTCTCCTGGCGGAGTTGGGCTTGTTGTGCCTGCAAGGCTGCCTCGGCCTGGTCAAGCGCGGCCAGGTACAGGTCCTGCCGGATTTTCAGCAGCAGGTCCCCTTTTCGGACAGGGTCTCCTTCGCTGACCAGCAGTTCCACAATTTCTCCAGAAACGTCCGGAGACAGGGCAATTTCGGACAGGGGTTTCAAATAACCGCTGGCGGGGACGGTTTCCGTAATCGAACGGATGCACGGGGAAATGACCGTTACCGGTATGCCTTTCTTTTTGGGGAGCAGTGGCAGAAGCAGCAGGAGGATTACGGCTCCCAACAGTCCGTACTTCCACTTTCCCAATAATAATCCAGAATTTTGCATTGAAAATAATAGGCGTATTGGCTTTGCAGCATTTCGGAACGGGCCTGAACCCGCTGTTTGTGAGCGATGGCGTAATCGGTGCCATCGATCAGTCCCAAATTGAATTTGTGCACAAGGTGTCCGAAGGCATTTTCCTGTGCCTGAAAATTTTGACAGGCAGCCAGGTATTGTTGGTAGGCGCATGCGGCTTCGTGGATAATAAGTTGTAGTGTCTGATAATGTTCTTGTTGGGTCTGTAACAGGGCAAGTTGGGCCTGTTGGTAGGCCAGCCGGGCCTCTCGGATGGTCCGGATGGTGTGTCCCTGTTGCCAGATGGGCCATTGCAGGCTGAGTTGGACGCCGATTTTTTGAGAGGAATATGCGTTGTAATGGGTCTGCAGCGAGAGGCTCGGAAAGAGATTGCCTTGACTGGCCAACCACTGATGACGGCTTTGTTCCATGCGGGAACGTGCTGCACGAAGGGTGGGGTAGGACTGACTCTGCTGAAACAGGGCTTGGATGTCCTCCTGCCGATAAGCCGAGGCTCCATCTAGCCAGGTCGTGTCGGGTAGAAATGACAGATGATCCGGCAGGTTCATCAAGTGTTTGAGGCTGAGCAGGTCTTCCTGCCACTGGTGCTGTGCCTCGGTTTCCCGATAGATTTCTTGCGCAAGCTGTGCTTCCACTTCCAGTAGGGAAACATAGGGCAGCGAGCCGGCCTCCACCAGGTTGTGGGTGTGTTCCCGTTGGGTCTGTAACGTGATCCGGCTCTCTCGGGCCACCCGTAACAACTCCATGGAAAGCAGACTTTGCAGGTAATTGCGGGTAATGTCAATGCGTAGCTTTTCACGAAGACCCTCCAGGTCGGCTTCACTGGCACTGGTGGCCCACCGGCTGCTCCTTAATCGGTTGATCCGTTTGCCTCCTTCAAAAAGCGGCAACGTGGCCGATAGTTCCCAGTAGAAAATATCTTGCTCTTTGGTAGGCCGGTTCAGTTGGGTGCTGATCCCGGAGTTGACCACGGGACTGAAGCTGGCCCATTGTTCCCGTTGTTGCAGCCGGTATTGCTCCAACTCCAGCTGGCTGATTTGAAGTTGGGGATTGTGCTCCCAAGCATATCGGATGCAGGCCTCCAGGCTCCATGTGGAGGCTGTTTGGCCGGTGGTGACTTGGTCAGCTGCTCCTGCTGTCACCCCACTGAAAAACAGTCCCCAAACGATAAAAAAGAGGGTGTGTGGGGCAAGCCGTCCACGCATCCCTCCCTCAGGTTGTCGGTTCATCATATCACAGCTACTTCTGGCGGGAAAAAGGTGTCCTTAATGCTCTGCATGATGTTCCAGATGAATTTGCAGAAGAGACCGACGCCGGCTGCAATGGTTTCGAGAATCTTGCCGACGTGATCCTGTTTGCCACCAAAAACCGAGCAGGCCTCCGATGAGGAAACAGCGACCAGGGATCCGGGTTTCATCATACGGCCTCCATTTTTATGGATTCCCAACCCCGTTTGAATCCCTTGATCAGGTCGTCCAGGTATTCATTGACCGTTCCGATTGCTCCGACTAGAATACCGATGATTCTTCGGATCAGTTCGGTGCCGATTCCACCTCGGATGGCCGCCTGTTCGGAAGGACCTACATGCACAAGCCCTTTCCCAGATAAAGTCATTCCTTCCATTGTGTTGTTTTTAATAGCGTTAGGACTACTGATTCAGGTGCGTAGTCTTCCACCTTCGCTGATGCGCATCAATTCTTCCATGTTCCAGTGTTGGTCTGCCCATTGTTCCAGCGTCTTGTCGTGACTGATGACAATGATGCATTTGCCGGCGTCGGCCAGGGATCGGAGTACCTCTTTCCATTGGCGGGCATCCGTCTGATCCAAGTGTGCGCTGGCCTCATCCAGAATCAGTACAGAAGGGTCCGGGTACAATGCCCTGACCAATCCGATTTTCTGGCGTTCACCTCCGGAGAGTTCGTGGCCGTTCTCACCGATGGGGGTCAGGATGTCATCGGGCAGGCTGTCCAGCAACGTGTTCAGGTGGAGCAGCCGGCAAAGTTCCTGAACCCGCCGGACATCCGGGAATTCCTGACCGGGCACCAGGTTCTCCAGCAAGGTCCCTTGAAACAGTTCCGTCTGTTGTGGGACAATGCCGACGAAAGAACGCCAGAATTGTAGTTCAAACAGTTGTATGTCCAGGTCATCTACATAAATTTTTCCGTTTTGGGGCGTGTACAGCCGAAGCAGCAAAGCGGCCATCGTGGATTTTCCGCAACCGCTCCTGCCGGTGACCAACGAAATCTTTCCCCGAGGAAAGGTGCATGAGAAATGTTCCAGCAGAGGAAGTCTTCCAGGATAGGTAAAATACACCTTGTGGAAGCGGATGTGCTGGAAATGCTCCAAACTGATCCGGAATTGTCCGGGGGAAGACTCTACGGGCAATTCCTGGATTTCGAACAGACGTTCGGCCGCAATCCGGGCTTCGGTATAAGCATGCGTGCTTTCAATGAACGAGAGGATCGGAGTGGTCAGAAATCCGATCAGCGAGAAGACAGCAACCAGTTCTCCGATGCTCAGTCTGTCTTGGAGGACCATGCTGGAGCCGACCGCCAGGACGGTCCAGTTCTGTATCCGGCTGAGGGATTCTGCCGCCGTGTTGAAGGCTGTATTTTTCTGTCCGCTTCGGTAGAGTTGGCTGGCCATCCTGACATAGGCCTGCTCGATCCGTTTGGTAAAGGTCTCTTCCGCCCCGAAAAGCTTGGCAACCGAGAACCTGGCGATCGATTCAAGGCTGGTCGCTTCGAACTGTGCGGCGCTTTCTATGGCTTTGCAGTTGAGGGTGCGGTAGGACTTTTCTGCCAGGTGGTGGATCAGCACAAATCCGGGGATGAATGCAAAAGTAATCAGGGCCAGTTCCCAACAAAACCAAAAGAGAAGGGAAGAAGAGAGAAGAAGAGATAAGAGACTGATAGAAAGTACCAGAAGTCTGTTGGAAACAAAGGCCCTGATGCGGAAAGCGTCACCGATCCGGGCATTGAGTTCTCCGGCAGTACGGCGGTTGAAAAAGGAAAACGGTAGCTGGAAAAGGTGACGCACATAGGAAAGAACAAGCCCTCCGTCCATTCGAATCCCCGAGCGAACCACAAACAAAGATCTGAAATAAGCAGTAATCCAAGAGAGGATTACAAGAACTAACATAATAGAGCCGATTAAGAATAAACGAGGAAATTCTTTGGTCGGGAGGACTTGGTCAAGGATGATTTTTAGAAAAAGAGAGGTGCAAAGACCGGCCAGGGCATAGGCCAGGGAGCCCATCAGGGCCGGCACCCATTCGCGGTGGTGCATCCGCAGCAGGGCCATGATCCTGCTGCGCAGCGGGACAGCATGGTCTCCTGGAGTGAATCCCTTTCCGGGAGCCAGTACCAAAACATAACCGGTCCAAGTTTGTTGGAGTTTATCCCTGCTCATGCGGTGGCGTTTCCCATCAGCCGGATCCCAGATCTTGAACCGGGGACCCCGCTGATCTTCCAGTACGACAAAGTGGAGCCAACCGTTTGTGCGACGAAGATGTACGATGAGTGGCCGGGGGGACTCCAGCAAGTCATCCGGATTGCGCTCAGGGGATTTGAAGGCGCCTGCCTCAAATCCGAAATGACGCGCAGCATCCAGCAAGCCTTTGAGGCTGCTGCCCTGCTGGTCCGTACCACAGACCTCACGGATGTGGGTTACCGGAAGATGGAGTCCGTAGTGTGCGGCTACATAGGCCAGAGAGGCGGCTCCACAGTCCGTACGGTCCAATTGTCGGATGTTGTTTTTGCGTGAGGTCATCGCGGTTACGTATTTGCGTTTAAAAAAGTGGGCATGATTCATTTAAAAAAACAGGAGGCTTTCTCCTTCACGGTGCTGTCGGCGTCTGCCCCTTTCCGCCGCATCGCACTCTTTCACACAGCCTCCTGTCGGCTTATCAGAGAAAACAAAGGACCAAGGTAATCCCTCCGACAGCACAAATCAACACGATGCTGATGGCATAAGCCCTTTTTTGGCCGCGGGATAACTCGGGCATCAGTCCTAAGAGTGATTCGCGTACCTGGTCGGATAAGTGGATCTGTTCCATAAGCGTTTTGTTTTCGAGTGCAAAGAAAAGGGGCAATCCATCAAGGACCGCCCCTTTTCGTAAAAAACGGGTATAGTTTTTACGTTTTGGAAAAACTGTCGTTTTTTTGTAAGAAAATTATTTTTTAAAATTCAGAAAAGGCAATACATGTTCGGAGATATCAATCAGAGTACCAAATAGTTTTGAGTCTTTGATCACTTCCGGCTGGATCAGGATGAACCAGTTCTCATTCGTATAGACAATCAGCGAAGCCAACAGAGAGAGAATGATGCAGGTCCCGCCAACAGCCAGCACAACGCCCAGCAGCCGGTTGAGCCAGCCCATCATCACGATCTGAAAGACTTTTTCTACCAGTTTCCCCAGCAGGTTGAGGCAGAAGAGGACGCCGATCATGATCAGTACGAAGGCAACGATCTTGACAATGGACGCATCGGCTTGGATCCATTCGTGCAGGTAGCCGGCCAGCAGATCAGCAAATTCCCGTGCCAGAAAAATTCCCAGCACCAGCCCGATGATGCCGGTGGCTTGTCGGATAAAACCTTGGGTGATTCCTTTGTACAATGCGGGTACCAGAAGGATCAGGATAATGATGTCAATCGTATTCATAGATAAAAGTTTTTCATTCAAAAGTACTGAATTATTGTATATTTGCAAACTTAAATTAATGGATATGAAATTCGCTGAGTATAAAAAACTGGATAGCGTTGAAATCAACCGCTCGATTTTGGAAAAATGGAAGAAGGAATCAGCCTTCCGTACATCGTTGGAATTGAGAAAGGGAGCCCCCAAATTTGTATTCTTTGAAGGTCCTCCCTCCGCAAACGGAATGCCGGGCATCCACCACGTGATGGCCCGTTCTATCAAAGATGCCATTTGCCGCTACAAGACTCAGCGCGGTTATCTGGTGCATCGTAAAGCCGGATGGGATACGCATGGATTGCCCGTTGAGTTGGGAGTGGAAAAGATGTTGGGCATTACCAAAGAAGACATCGGCAAGAAAATCTCGGTGGATGATTACAACAATGCCTGCCGCAAGGAGGTGATGAAATATACCCGGGAATGGGTCAATATGACCGAGCGGATCGGTTATTGGGTGGACATGGACAATCCCTACATTACCTACGACAACCGTTACATCGAAACCTTGTGGTACCTCTTGAAAGATATTTATGGTAAAGGATTGCTCTACAAGGGTTATTCCATCCAGCCTTTTTCTCCGGCAGCCGGTACGGGCTTGAGTTCACACGAGTTGAATCAGCCCGGATGTTACCGGGATGTCAAGGACACCACCTGCGTGGCCCAGTTCAAGGTGGTCCGCAACGAGGCTTCTGAATTCCTGTTCGAAGGTACGCAGGGAGAAGCGGTGTACTTCCTGGCCTGGACCACCACCCCCTGGACCTTGCCTTCCAACACGGCCTTGTGTGTGGGACCCCATATCCAATATGTGCGTGTCCGCTCCTTCAATCCTTATACCGGTGTTCCTGCGGTCTATGTGCTGGCCAAAGACTTGGTTGCACATCATTTCAACCCGAAGGCAGCCGGTCTGGCATTGTCGGATTACAAGCCCGGAGACAAACTGGTGCCTTTTGAAGTGTTGGGCGAACCGGTGCAAGGTCCGGCTCTTTGCGGCATCGCCTATGAGCAGCTGATGCCGTGGATCAACCCCGGGGAAGGTGCTTTCCGTGTAATTCCCGGTGATTACGTGACCGTTGAGGACGGTACCGGTATCGTGCACATTGCTCCGACTTTCGGTGCAGATGACGACAAGGTGGCCAAAGCTGCCGGCGTACCTCCGTTGATGGTGGAAGACCTCAATGGTGTCCGTCAGGCCATGGTGGACCGTACCGGACGTTTCTATCGTCTGGAAGACCTGCATCCGGAATTCCGCAAACAGGCGGTAGACGAAGCCGCTTATGGCGAGTTTGCCGGGCGATATGTGAAGAATGCCTATGACGCAGCCCTGCCCGAAGATGCACCGACCTTGGATGTGGATTTATGTGTCTGGTTGAAAAAGGAAAACAAAGTATTCAAAATAGAGAAACATACGCACTCTTATCCGCATTGCTGGCGTACTGACAAACCGGTTTTGTATTATCCGTTGAACTCCTGGTTTATCCGTACGACTGCCGTTCAGGATCAGCTCATCGCCTTGAACAAGACGATCCGCTGGAAACCGGAATCCACCGGTAGCGGACGTTTCGGCAAGTGGCTGGAAAACCTTCAGGACTGGAACTTGTCCCGTAGCCGGTATTGGGGAACCCCTCTTCCGATCTGGCGTACCGAGGACGGTTCGGAAGAACGTTGCATCGGATCCGTTGCCGAATTGGTGGAAGCCTTGGACCGTTCTGTGGAAGCCGGACTGATGAGCGAACATCCCTTGCGGAAAGCCGGTTTTGTGCCGGGAGATTTCTCGAAAGAAAATTACGAAAAGATCGACCTGCACCGTCCCTATGTGGACCAATGGGTGCTGGTCTCCGAAAGTGGCAAACCGATGTACCGTGAGGCGGACTTGATCGATGTCTGGTTCGATTCCGGGGCCATGCCTTTTGCGCAGGAAACTTTGGCCAAGTTGGGCAGTCCCGAATTTGGTCAGACCGCAGACTTCATCGCTGAAGGGGTCGATCAGACCCGCGGCTGGTTCTATACCCTGGAAGCCATCAGCACGCTGCTGTTTGACCGCGCTCCCTTCAAGAACTGCATCGTCATGGGTCACGTTCAGGACGCCGAGGGCCGCAAGATGTCCAAGCACCTGGGCAATGTCGTGAACCCCTTCGAGGCCCTGGACACCTACGGCGCCGACGCCCTGCGCTGGTACTTCTACACCACCGCCGCGCCCTGGCTGCCCAAGCGCTTCTCCAAGGAGGCCGTGCAGGAGGTGCAGCGCAAGTTCCTGGCCACCCTTCAAAATGTCCACTCCTTCTTCTCCATGTACGCCCAGATCGACGGCTTTGATCCCATGGCCCACAAGCTGGAGGACGTCGAGCTGTCCCTGATGGACAAGTGGATCCTGTCCAAGCTGAACAGCCTGATCCAGAAGGTCGACGAGGACCTGAACGCCTACCGCATCGTCGAGCCCGCCACCGCCATCCAGGACTTCGTGGACGAGCTGTCCAACTGGTACGTCCGCCGCGGCCGCGAGCGCTTCTGGGGCAAGGGCATGGCCGGCGACAAGGAAGCCGCCTTCGCCACCCTGTACCATGTGCTGGTGACCCTGGCGAAGGTCTGCGCGCCCTTCATCCCCTTCATGGCGGAGGATATCTACCAGAACCTCGTCGTGGCGAACGTCCCCGGCGCGATCGACTCCGTGCACCTGTGCGACTTCCCCGTGGCCGATGCTTCCCGCATCGACAAGGAGATGGAGGAGCAGATGGATGCGCTGGTGGAGGCCGTGCAGCTGGGCCGCGCCTGCCGCGCCCTGGCCAACATGAAGACCCGCCAGCCTGCTGCGAAGCTCTACGTCAAGGGTGCGACCTTTGGCGCGGACTACCAGGCCCTGTGCGAGGACGAGCTGAACGTGAAGGAAGTGGTGTTCACCGAGAGCACCCGCGACTTCACCACCTACCAG
>CALCYB010000140.1 GCA_937906485.1 uncultured Rikenellaceae bacterium | reverse complement strand
GACACCCCCAGCGCCAACAGAAAATACAGTCCCAGAAAAGTCCATTCCGCAGCACGGGGTGCAACCAAACGATAGCGGCGTCTATGAAAGAAAATCAATAAGATAGATAGCAGCAACACAATGTTTTTCCAGAATGTCTGAGCATTGGTCAGATGAATGGCTTCCCCAAAACACCCGCAATCTGCGATGGGATCAAAGGCATACAGCCAGGCGGAGAGCAGGGTAAAGAAAGAAGTCATCACCAGAGCAGCTACCGAAGCGATACGCATCTGAAAGCCCAACAGCACAGAGATCCCCAACAGCAGTTCCAAGGTAGAGAGGGTAATGCCGACAGGAACAGCAGAAAAGGAAAGAAAGCCCAGATGAGCCGCCTTCAGGTATTCCGACACAATCAATCCCGTCCCGGTCGGATCCATGATCTTCAGCCAACCGGAAACGACAAAGGTGATTCCAAAAATCAACCTGGCCCAAAAACGAAAGAATTTCATACGCCAATCATCAAATCCAAACGGGTTTTGATTTTCGCAAAGATCCGCTGCGGATCCAGCATCTGTCCCTGATCATCCGAACAGTCCACCCGCTCAAAGGTTGCATCAAGCCGGCACTGGTCCAGGTACACCTGACGGACCTGCTGCTGGAAGCGGATATCCGCTTCATGTATATCCGATTTGCCTTGCAGGTAAGCACGATCTTCTCCGGTACGTTCTTCCTTCAATTTCCGGTCCACAAAACTCAGTGGAACATCCAGAAACAAATTCAGATCCGGCCGGGGTATGGCAAAATCTCCGTACTCGGTATTGAAGATCCAATCCCGCAAGGAGACAGCCTCCGGCTCGGGAAGTTTGGCGCATTGGAAGGCGATGTTGGAATACACGTAACGGTCCAGCAGCACCACTTCTCCCCGGGAGAGTGCCTGACGCATCTGTTGGGCAGCATCACGCCGGTCCTCGGCGAACAACAAAGCCACCAGCATCGGATGGACCGACTCGATCGGGCCGAAATCCCCGCGCAGGAAACGGGCAATCATCTCACCGACAACCGGTGCCTCAAAACGGGGAAAATGCAGGTAATGGACCGATTTTCCCAAGGATTGCAGATACTCCGAAATCATTTTGACCTGGGTGGATTTTCCTGCACCGTCAAGACCTTCCAAAACAATCAGCATACCGAAAGATTTTAATTATATTTGCAATTTAAACGATATGGGCAAAGATACGAAATTGTCAAAGGAAATCAGAGCAAAAGTTATGGGAATCGCCAACTTGAACGAAGATTCCTATTTTGCGCCCAGCCGGGTGAAGGATCCGGCTGCCGCCCTGGAACGCATTGAAAAGATGCTGGAAGAAGGGGCGGACATCGTTGATCTGGGGGCTTGTTCGACCCGCCCCGGCTCGTGTCTGATTGATGCAGCGACGGAATGGGAGCGGCTCAGACCGGTACTGATCTTGCTCAGGGACCGGTTTCCTGGAATTTGTTTTTCCATTGACACCTTCCGCAGCGAGATTGTCGAGCGCAGCTACGACACCATCGGAGCATTCTGGATCAACGATATTTCGGCCGGAGAAGACGATCCCCGTATGCTGAAAACTGCCGCAAGACTTGATCTGCCTTTTGTAGCCATGCACAAGCGAGGCACGCCCCAGACCATGCAGATGCAATGCCACTACGAAGACCTGATGGGCGAACTGCTCCACTACTTCCGGGAGTTTGACATCAAGTGCCAATATGCCGGCATCGGCAACTGGATCCTGGATCCGGGATTCGGTTTTGCCAAGACCCCGCAGCAGAACCTGGAACTGCTTCACCGGCTGGGCGAACTGAAGGCCCTGCAACGCGAAATCCTCATCGGCATATCCCGCAAGAGTTTCATTTACAAACCCCTCGGCCTTGGCCCCGAAGATGTGCTGGAACAGACCACCGCCTACCACCGCATCGCACTTGAGCAAGGTGCTTCGATCCTGCGCGTTCACGATGTTGCCCCTGCCAGAGCCCTTATAGAAGAATTAAGATCATAACAAATAAACACAAACACGATGCTGACTGCTATTTCACCCATTGACGGTAGATACCGGAGACAAGTCAAGGAATTGGCTGAATACTACTCTGAATACGCCCTGATCCGCTACCGTATCCGCATTGAAATCGAATATTTCATTGCCTTGTGCGAACTGCCGCTGCCCCAACTGAAAGATTTTGACCACAGCCGCTTCGATGCCTTGCGGGACATCTACCGCGAACTGACCGAAGAACAGGCCCAAGAAGTCAAGGACATTGAAAAAACCACCAACCACGACGTCAAAGCCGTTGAATATTTCATCAAACGCCGCTTTGATGCCATGGACATTGATCCCAAATACAAGGAGTTCGTTCACTTCGGACTGACCTCTCAGGACATCAACAACACCGCCGTACCGCTATCCCTGCTGGAAGGAATCCAGGATGTATACCTGCCGAACCTGTACGAAGTCATCAACCGGTTAGGCACCATGGTGGAAGAATGGAAAGAGATTCCGATGCTGGCCCACACCCACGGGCAACCGGCCTCCCCGACTCGGTTGGGCAAGGAAATCGAAGTGTTCCGTACCCGTCTTAACGTACAGCTCAAACAATTGCTTGCAGTACCTTATTCGGCCAAATTCGGTGGTGCTACCGGCAACCTGAATGCCCACACAGTAGCCTATCCGGAGTATGACTGGCACCAGTTTGCCAACACATTCGTGGAAGAGCGCCTCGGACTGGACCGTTCCTGCCCGACCACCCAAATCGAACACTACGACAACCTGGCCGCCCTGTTTGATGCCATCAAACGGATCAACACCATCCTGATCGACCTTTGCCGCGACATCTGGACCTACATCTCCATGGAATATTTCCGCCAAAAGGTCAAAGCCGGAGAAGTCGGTTCATCCGCCATGCCCCACAAAGTCAACCCCATCGACTTTGAAAATGCAGAAGGCAACCTGGGAATCTCCACCGCCTTGTGCGAACACCTCGCCTCAAAACTGCCGGTATCCCGTCTGCAACGTGACCTGACCGACTCGACCGTTCTGCGCAACGTAGGTATGCCCCTGGCCCACAGCATCATCGCCTTCCGCTCTGTTGCCAAAGGGCTGGACAAACTCATCCTCAACCAAAGCGCTCTGGAAAAAGATCTGGAAGACAACTGGGCCGTTGTGGCAGAAGGGATCCAAACCATCCTGCGCCGGGAAGGCTACCCCAACCCTTATGAGACCCTCAAGGCCCTGACCCGCACAGGCGGGCACATATCCCCCGAATCCATCCGGGAATTTGTCGAAAGCCTGGATTTGGCCGAGTCGGTAAAGGAAGAACTGCGCAGCATTACACCTCATAATTATACCGGCCGCTAATCCGCAATGACCATGATCACCCGTAAGCAACTTTGGCCCATTCTGGTGGGAACCCTGTTGGGCTTCCTCCCCACAGGAGCATTCGCCTCAACGGCAGCCTACGACAGCCTCTTCACCGAAGACCGTCTCCGCATTGACCTGATCTTCTGCGGCAACGCCCATCAGGAAGATGTCTTCCTGGCAGGCTACCAGCACGAGAAGACCTGGAGCGCACCCAAAGTCGGTCTGGTGGAAGAATACGGCTACGGCAATTACGTTTACCGACTCTTCGACGGCCAACGCTGCGTGTTCTCCAAAGGTTTCAATTCCCTCTTCCAGGAATGGACCACCACGCCGGAAGCACATACACTGGACAAGGCCATGACCACCTCATTGTGGGTACCCTTCCCGAAAGTGGACCTCCGGCTGGTTGTGTACAAACGCAGTGAACAGGACGGACAACTCTACGAGCTGTTTGAAACCGTCATTGACCCCGACTCCAAAATGATCCGCCGCGGAACCCAGAACAACTGGCCGGTCTACACCGTACAGGAAATGGGCGACCCTTCGGACCATGTGGACATCGTCTTCATTGCCGAAGGCTATACTGCACAGGAAATGGACAAGTTCCGCGCAGATTGCCACCGGTTTGCCGAAAACCTGTTTGCCATGGCGCCTTACGACCGTCACCGGGAAGATTTCAACATCTGGGCGGTCGAATCCGCCTCCCCGGAGAGCGGCACCGACCTGCCCCATCAGGACACCTGGCGCCAAACCGTACTGAACACCCATTTCTACACGTTCTACTCCGACCGCTACCTGACTGTACCGGACCAGACCTTGGCCGCCTCCCTGGCTGCCAACACGCCTTGTGATGCCCTTTATATCATTGTCAACACAGACATCTACGGTGGCGGTGGCATCTACAACTACTATGGTCTGAGCATGTCGGACGGCAAATACAGCGCTGAAGTATTCGTTCATGAATTCGGACACAGTTTTGCCAACCTGGGTGACGAGTACTATGACGATTCGGTCACCTACGAAGAGTTCTTCAGTCCCAAAGTAGAGCCGCACGTACCAAACCTGACGTCCCTGGTAGATTTTGACAGCAAATGGAAGGACATGCTTGAGGAAGGCTGCCCGATTCCCACTCCGCAAACCGAAGAAAACATGGACAAAGTGGGGGTTTATGAAGGTGGTGGCTACGTCACGCACGGACTCTACCGTCCGATGATTGACTGCCGGATGAAAACCAACCGCGCACCGGCCTTCTGCCCCGTCTGCCAACGGGCCATCGTCCGGATGATCGGGCACTACACCCGCAAACCCTGATCCGATGAAAGCCTACAGATACTACCTGTTTGACATTGACCGCACCCTGTGGGACTTTGACAGCAATGCGGATGCGGCCCTGCGGCGCATCATCGCACGACATCCGCTACTGAGGGCATTTGCGCAGGAACCCGAACGGTTCATCGGCCTGTATGAACGCAACAACCACCGTCTATGGGATGAATACGAGGCGGGGAAACTGAGCAAAGAGGACTTGCGCTGGCGCCGTTTCTACGACACCCTGCTGGAGGCCGGTATGGACAACCAGGCACTGGGACGCGAGTTGGGGGAAACCTACCTCCAGGAAATGATCCAGGGTACCGATCTGATGCCTTACGCACAAGAGGTACTGGAAAAGATACACGGCCAAGGAGGAAAAATCGGCGCCATCACCAACGGTTTCCAGGAAGTGCAATACAAGAAACTGGAACGCTCCGGCATCCTCCACTATTTCAGCAGTATTGTCATCTCCGAACAGGTCGGTTACCTGAAACCCCACCCGGAAATTTTCCGCATTGCGCTGGAACGCCTCTCGGGCGTCAGCAGCACGCAGGATCCGCAGACCTGGAAGGCCGTCAAAAAAGCGACACTGATGATTGGAGATGACCCTCAGAATGACATTGAGGGGGCACAGATTTTTGGCATAGACCAATATTTCTGTAAAAATAATGCCGCTTCCTATGGGGTGGGAGCCACCTACGAAGCGGATAATCTGCGGTTGCTGCTTGACTGACGCATCAATGCCGGATCAGTCTTCATCCACAACCAGATAAACGACTTCATCGGACTCCTGGAAGAGATAATTTTCCCGGGCATAGCGTTCGATGGAGTCTTTTTCTTGCGTCAATTCTTCCAGCCGACGGTCCAGTTTTGCAATCTCCTGATCGTACCATTCGATGGACTTGCGCTGTTCACGCAAGTCCAACTTCTTCTTGATCAGCAGTAACAGGCCGTTGTCACTCAAAAAGAAAAGCAGACCAACAAATACCAACGTAGCCAAGGTATATTTGTTCGTCAGGATCCGCAGCCAGCGGTTCTGCTCCCGTTTTGTCCGGATTATCTGTTTGAGTTTCAAGAAATATTCCTCCTTATGACAAACAAAGGTACCTCATTTTGAGAAATTAAACAATATTTTGACTATTTTTACCTTTTAATAGACTAAATACAGCCCATGAAGAACCCCACATCCCCCTACCTGCCCGACTTGAAAGAAGCCTGGACCCTGGTCCTGGTGCTGCTTTTGGGGGGCGGGCTGCTGCAAGGGATTTTCAATGCCCTGCTGCAGGGTTTGGGCTGGACCCATGCGCTGTTGACCAAGGCCCTTTCCTATGGCGTCCTGTTCGTCCCGCTCTTTCTCTACCTGGCCCATCGCACAGGAGGAAGACTACCCGACAGTGGCAGCCTGTCCCCGAAAAGACCACCCCTGGCCCATTATCTGCTCCTGCTGGTCATGGTACCCGCCACGAGCCTGCTGTGCGAACCGCTGCTGATGTGGATACCCACCCCGGACTGGTTCATCCGACTGATGGAAAGCATGACCCGGGGCAACCTGTGGGTCACCTTGCTGAGCGTTGCCGTACTGGCCCCGCTGCTGGAAGAATTCTTGTGCCGTGGACTGATTCTGAGGGGGCTGCTTGCCCACACCTCCCCTGCCCGTGCCATCATGTGGTCATCCCTGATCTTTGCCATCATCCACCTGAACCCCTGGCAGGCCATTCCGGCCTTTGTGCTGGGGAGTCTTTTCGGATGGGTCTACTACCGGACGGGCAACCTGTGGACAACCGTCTTTATGCACAGCGTCAACAACAGTTTGTCCGTCCTGCTGCAACGCTGGCTGCCGGATTATACGGCAACCACCCCTCTTTATGAGCTGTTTCCCTGGCACCCTGCGCTGACCCTGATAGCAGCTGCCGGCCTGCTTATGGCCTGCCTGGCCATACTACAACACAGTACTGAACCCTCTTTTACCAAACACCATGAAGACTGATCAAAAACACCTGCATCCTTTGAAATTCATACCGGTTTCCGCCAAGCGTCCGTGGGGCGACCACCGTCTTGCCACCCGATGGAACAAACCCTTTGACCCGCAAGAGACCATCGGTGAGAGTTGGGAAATCTCCGGTTTCGAAGACGACAGCAGCCTGGTTTCCGAAGGTTACCTGGCCGAAAATGCTTTGTACGACATCATTGAGACCTACATGGGCGATATTGTCGGCGAAGAGTTGTACAAATGTTTCGGCAATGAGTTTCCGCTGCTGATCAAACTGCTGGATGTTCAGGAAAAACTCTCACTTCAAGTACACCCCGACGACGAGACGGCCTTTGACCGGCACAACTGCTACGGCAAGAACGAAGCCTGGTACATCCTCGATGCCGAACCTGGAGCAAAAATCTACATGGGTTTTAACCGGGACATGGATCCCAATGAATTCTACTACCGCTGCAAAGAAGGACGGGTACTGGATGTGCTCAACGTCATCGAGCCCAAACCCGGAGACTTTTTCTTCATCGAAGCCGGCACCGTACACTCGGCCGAGGGCGGCATCGTCATTGCCGAGGTACAGCAGCTCTCCGATGTCACCTACCGCCTCTACGATTGGGGACGCGAACTCAATCCCGCTACCCGACGGGAGACCCATCTGGAAACGGCCTACGACTGCATCAACTACAAAGCCTACGATCCGGAACACTATTTTGTCCCGGCCGAACAAAAGGCTCCGCTGCTGACCCAAAACAAGTACTTCACCATCAATCGGCTGGATCTGAAAAACAGTTACCACATCTACACCGACCAGTACCAAAGTTTCATCCTGTACTTTGCCCTGCAGGGGGAGGCGGTCATCACACCCTCAAAGAACCAGGAACAATACACCATCCGCCGCGGCGAATGGATCCTGGTCCCGGCAGCCTATCCTGATTTTGTGCTTTCGGGAACGGTCCCCGATACCCAGGTACTGGAAGTGTACATCAAACTGGAAGAGGAAAAAGACAGCTACATCGAAGAAGAAGCCGGTCATGATCATGAACATGATCACAAACATGACCACGAACATGACCACGAGCACTGCCACTGTCACGACCATGGAAACGAGAATTGACAAATACCTGTGGGCGATCCGGGTATTCAAAACCCGGTCAGAAGCGGCCGATGCCTGCAAAAGCGGCAAAGTAAAAGTCAATCAACTGGAGGCAAAACCCTCCCGCGATGTCAAGGAGAATGATTTGATTACGGTCCGTAAAGGCAGCGTGTTCTTCACCTGGCGGGTCATCGTCCCGATAGACAAACGTGTGGGTGCTGCCCTGGTCCCCCAATATGCGGAAGACCTGACGCCCGATCAGGAACGGGAAAAACTCAATGCCCCGTTCGAAACCATTTTTATGAGAAGGGACCGCGGTACAGGCCGCCCCACAAAAAAAGAACGCCGGACCTTGGACCGGCTGTTGGACAATTTGAACGAAGAATAAACGGATACAGTCCCGGACTGCTGTCCATTGCCTTGGACTGCTATCCGTTGTATTGGTTCATGGTACGATCGACCCCGATGGTACCAAAAGCTTTGACCGCCTCTATTGCCTTTTTACAGATCTCAGGCAAACCGGCGGTTTCTTCGTCGGTCCATTTTCCCAGAACGAAGTCCACCTGAGAACCAAAACCCAGATGAGAACCGATGCCCAGACGCATCCGGGGATAGGCCTCTGTTCCCAGACATTCGGCAATATTGGCCAACCCGTTGTGTCCTCCGTCACTGCCTTTTTTACGGATCCGCAGGCTACCGAAAGGCAGGGCCATATCGTCCACAATCACCAGGACATTCTCCAATGGAATCTTCAGGGCCTTGACCCAGTAACTCACAGCCTTTCCGCTGAGATTCATGTACGTGGAAGGCTTGAGCAGATGGAAGGTACGCCCCTTGAAACGCACTTCAGCCATACTTCCATAGCGACGTGATTCAAAAACAATGTTGGATGCCTGAGCCCAGGCATCCAACACGCTGAATCCAATGTTGTGTCGCGTATGAGTGTATTCGAATCCGATGTTTCCTAAACCAACGATCAGATAATTCATACCTCGGACAACAATCGGTTATGATTATTTCTTCGCAGCAGCGGCAGCGGCAGCAGCAGCACCCAAAGCGGCACGGGTCATCTTCACTGCACATACGATGGTTCCCTTCGGTGAAACGATTTGGATACCGTCATAAGAGAGGTCACCTGCTGAGATTTGTTTACCCAATTTGAGTTCAGTGATGTCAACCGGCAAGGTATCCGGCAGGTTTTCCAAAGCACCGCATACGCGAAGTTTGCGTGCAGAAACCATGAGTTTACCCCCTTGCTTAACACCTTCAGAGTTACCATAGATTTCAACCGGAACGTCAATGGTTACAGGACGGTCAGCAGAAATAGCCAGGAAGTCAACGTGGATTGCTTCGTCAGTCACCGGGTGGTATTGGATTTGGTGGAAAGTTGCTTTGTAGGAAGCACCTTCGATATCCAGGTTGATGATATAGCTGGCAGGAGTGTGGGTAATGGTCTTCAGATCTTTAACATCTACAGAGAACATTACGTTTTCTACGCCTTGACCGTACAGGATACAGGGAACGCGACCTTCGTTGCGAACTTTTTTGATGTCCGATTTTCTGTTGGTAGTACGGACATTACCTTTCAAAGTGATTTCTTTCATGATCAATAAATTAAAAATGTGTTACTCAGTCCGGTCTTTCCGGACCCCATTGCACCAAAAACCGTAGTTTTTAAGCGGCCGCAAAGATAAAAACAATTTCCGGATACCGAAAAAATAAATCTGTTAATTTTCTGCAATCACCAGTCCCACTGCCTGATTCCAGGCCAGTGACCGGTAATATTCATTCAGGTAGGACTTGGCCGGATCCGGAATATAAGTGGTCAGCCCGCAATGCGTGCGGATGTCAAATCCATAAGAAGGACCGTCCAGAAAAGCCGGAGTGGCAGCTTTGTAGAGGACCACCTTGTCCAAGGCCTGCTGGAGTTGGTCCAGCTCCTGGGGAGTGGCTACCCGGGCGATGAAATCTTCCAAATCAAAGAAAAAATCCCGTTGGTTACGGTAGAACCCCTGCACGGAATACCGGTCCAGTTGTCGGATTTCGTCACGATAGGTGCCAAAGATGGGTTTGACAACGTCTGCCAGTTCCTCCAGGGCATCGGTTCGGATCAAACTGATCGTAGCAGAACGGTAATAACCGGGCTGCTCGTTGTAATAATCGTAATAAATCCGTGCCACCGACTCCAGATCCGCTTTCGGGCCTGAGAGAATGGGGTGTATATAACTTTGGTAAGGAAAACCCTGTGCCAGAATCTCCGCCGATGAGGCAACCATCAGAGCGGTCTTTTCCCGCAACTCATACGCCACCTCGACTGCCGCCATCAGGCAGGCATCAAAAATGAGGTAATCGTAACGGACAGGAAGGGCTGCCGCCAATTCTTGAAGATCAATCTCGACACCGGAATCCGGTCCCATGGCCTTGACATAGTCCCGCATGGGATCCTCGTCCAAGGACGGGTAACGCTGCTGTGTCCGGTAGGGATATTCCAGGTGTTCATAAGCATCCGGATCATCGTAGTACCCTTTCGGCAACCAACCGGTACCATGCGACCACAACACCAGTCCGTTTTCCCGTGCCGGATAGGTTTCAGCAGCGAAAGAAAGCACCTGGCGCATCACCTCCGGATCCAGGGAATGGTGCGGATCATATTCTCGGAGCACTTCCTGTTTCACTTGATTCCGGTTGTCCCGATACAGGCGCAACAAGCAGGGCAAGGTATCCTTGGTATGAAGATAAACCAACAGGACATCCCCTTTGCCTGGACGGCACCACTTCGGCACATAGCCTTCGGTCATTGATTCAATATTGGCATAGGCATAAGAAGAAAGGTTGCTGTTTCCAGCCATATAAATCAACAAGGTCTGCGAGTGATCCGTCTCCCCTTCGTGCTCCGTAGAGCAGGCAAGCGTACCCGAGACCAGAAGCATCACCAGGCAAACCATCCTCCAAGAACCAATGTAGTTGCGCATAAGTTTCATGTGTCTCGCAAAGTTGATAAAAATAACTTAATTTTGCCAAATAAATTCTTAAATGATGAAAAAATACGCCATGATTCTAGCCCTTACCGGTCTGGGTTGCCTGGCCGGATCTTGCGACAAGTCGGCCCAGAAAGAGCCGGACTTCAAGTACCTGATTGACGAATTTGCCGACCTGAAAGTAATGCGTTACCGCATTCCGGATTGGGAAAAACTGTCCTTGCAACAACAAACCTTCCTGTATCACCTTGGTGAAGCAGCAAAATGCGGACGGGACATCCTTTGGGACCAGCACTTCAAGTACAATCTGGAAATCCGCAAGGTATTGGAAACCATCCTCAACCAATACCCGGGAGACCGCAGCAGCGAAGCGTTCAAAGCCTTTGAGGTCTATGCAAAACGCGTGTTCTTCAGCAACGGGATTCACCACCATTATGCCGAAGACAAAATCATCCCCGGCTGCAGCGAAAGTTATTTTGCCGGATTGATGGATGCCTGTGGCCTTGAGCAGCAAAAAGAAAAACTGCTTCCGATCATCTTCGACCCCGCATTGTATCCCCAACGCCGCTACACCGGCACCGAACTTGACATCGTCAAAGGTTCAGCTGTCAACTTCTACGAAAATGTCAGCCGTGACGAGGCCATCCGCTTCTACAGCCAACTGGAGGACCCCAAGGACCAAACCCCCATCTCCTACGGACTGAACAGCAAGCTCGTCAAGAAAAACGGAAAAATCCAGGAAGAAGTATGGCGTGTGGGCGGCTTGTACGGAACAGCCATTGAACGCATTATCGCCCACTTGGATACTGCCAGTATATATGCCGAAAATGAAACCCAGAAGGCCTACATCCGCCAACTGATCGATTATTATACCACCGGTGATCTGGAAACCTGGGATGCATTCAACGTAGCCTGGGTACAGGACAACGAATCTCAGATTGACTTTGTCAACGGTTTCATTGAAAACTATTCAGACCCGCTGGGTATGAAAGCCAGCTGGGAATCCGTGGTCAACATCAAGGATATGGCGGCTTCTGAACGCACCCGTCTGATCTCAGAAAACGCACAATGGTTCGAAGATCACTCCCCGATCGATCCCCGCTTCAAGAAAAAAGAAGTCAAAGGCGTGTCTGCCAAAGTCATCAACGCAACCACCCTGGGTGGCGACTGTTTCCCGACACCTCCTATCGGCATCAACCTGCCCAATGCGGACTGGATCCGCAAGGATTACGGCTCCAAATCCGTAACCATCGCCAACATCTCGGATGCCTATGACAAAGCCGCTGAAGAATCACCCCGCAGCCTGCTTCGGGAATTTGCCTGGGACGATGCGGAAGTGGAACGTGCCAAAGCCTACGGCTCGCTGACCGGCAACCTGCACACCGACCTTCACGAATGCCTGGGCCACGGTTCCGGACAACTGCTGCCGACCACTTCTCCCAATGCCCTGGCCGAATACAGCTCCGCATTGGAAGAAGCCCGTGCCGACCTGTTCGCCTTGTATTACCTGGCCGATCCGAAGATGGTCGAACTGGGCATCGTTCCCAATGGCGAAGCCTACAAAGCCGAATACGACAACTTCATCCGTAATGGCATCTTTACCCAGTTCACCCGCATCGAATTGGGAAAAACCAACACCCAAGCCCACATGCAAGACCGGAAACTGATTTCCGAATGGTGCTTTGAAAAAGGTGCTGCGGACAAGGTCATCGACAAACGCGTTCGCGACGGCAAGACCTACTTTGTCATCACGGACTACGAAAAACTCCGCCAGCTGTTCGGGGAATTGCTCAAAGAGATCCAACGCATCAAATCAGAAGGCGACTATGCTGCCGGCAAGGCCTTGATTGAAACCTACGCCGTCAACATTGACCCCCAACTGCACAAGGAAGTGAAGGAGCGTTATGAAGCCCTGGAACTTAAACCGTTCGGCGGATTCGTCAATCCGGAAATCATCCCGATTCGTGAAAACGGCAACATCACCGGTTTCCGCATCGAGTATCCGAGTGACTTCCTCAAACAGATGTTGGAATACGGCGAAAAATACGCGACCCTATAACCGCATCAGAACAGGGAGGCAATGTTGGAGGTAAAGAGCTTGATGCCGACCGCCAACAGAATGATGCCGAAAAACTTGCGAAGAATAAAGATTCCTTCTTTTCCAAGCAGTTTCTCCACCCACTCGATTTTCCAGAGTACCAGGAATACGACGGCCATGTTCAACAGAATGGCCACAATGATGTTGGACAACGCGTATTCTGCACGAAGGGAAAGCAACGTAGTCAAGGCACCGGCTCCGGCAATCAACGGAAACACCAAAGGAACCACCGTTACGGAACTGCCGGTGCCTTCGTTTTTGAAAATTTCGATCCCCAGCACCATTTCCGCAGCCAGGATCAGAATAATGATCGCACCCGCAACGGCAAAGGAGGAAATATCCACGCCGAACAGGGACAGGATCGCATCTCCCAGAAAGAGGAACAGCAAGAAAACGACAGTCGAAATCAAAGCAATTTTTCCGCTCTCGATCCGATTGCCTTTTTGTTTCATACCAATAATCAAGGGCACTGAACCGGTGATATCAATCACAGCAAACAGTACCATAAAAACACTGAATATCTCTCTTAGACTTAAACTCATCATCTTGTTATTTATTAATTATTTATACAAAAGGGATGCAAAAATAAAAAAAATTCCATTTTTTTCTTGTTATTAAAAAAAATGAGTTAACTTGCACTCCGTTAATAGGCTATTAATTAAAATTTTAGTATTATGAAAGAACTTCTTGATCAAATCAAAGTCGAAATCGACAACTTCACTGTGAATGCAGACGCACAATTGGAAAAAGGTAACAAAGCTGCCGGAACACGCGCTCGTAAAGCAGCCTTGAACCTGAGCAAACTGATGAAGGATTTTAGAAAAGCTTCGGTTGAAGCATCAAAATAGTCTACTATTTTCAACTAAAACCTAAGCAAACAAATTAAATGGATGATGGAGCACATTCCATCATCCATTTAATTTTTGTATCCGGTCCTAGCGGATTCCTATTCGAATGTGGCAGCCGGAATCAGAAAACCCAGCTGATGCTGATCGTTCCACAGCCAGTATTTGTCATTGGCAGACAACAGGTACTCCATCTGAATCTTCAAATTTAGATTCAAATTTCCCACCTTATATTGGCAATGAGCTTGAACCAGATCCCCTTCCCGCCGGGGAGGAGTTTCGAATACCACCTGAGCATAACGATGCTGTCCATCATCCTGCAAGCGGAAAAGATGGCGTTTGGGAGAGACGGCCAGTTGAAAATTCGCCTGGTCATAGACCAGGATCTGCGTACCTCGACTGTATACCCCAAGGATATTCTGCTGCAGAAAAAACACCCGTTCCGGAGTCTCTATCTCAATACTCCGCCTCGGCGTACAATCACTCATCACAAAAGCCGCCGACAACAGCCCGACAATCCAGCAGATCCTTTTCCGATCAGTTTTCATCAGACACCTCCTCCCGCGGCAAAACGTGCAAGACTTTGTACAAATACTCCTTGGTATGGTCCGAAAGATAGGTCACCTCGGCCTGGATGGTCATCGGTCCCGGCTCAGTCAGGACCAGGTCCTCAACCGATACCAGACGGCCATTGATCAGCCACCGGATGTGCTCCACCGCTTCGGTCAGATTATGGACCTTCAGCAACAACTGGTCCCCGACATGGTACGGCTTGTCCAGTCCCTGAATGGCAGGAAAAGGGGCCGTGATGTTCTGGGTCTTGACATCAAACGAATAGGTCTCTCCCAACAACTCATCGGTACGAGGGGTAATCCGAATGACATACACCTCATTCGGAACCAATTGGGTGATGGTGTACTCCTTTTCTGAAACGGTCACTGAACGGTACACCGATTCAGCCAATGTTCGCCACTCGATCTGCCACTTGGCCTCCAATGCAATATCGGTGTACCAATGCAACCTGATCTCTTGTTGGCCGACCTGGGCGTAATGATGTTGGATCCTGGGTACAGCATACCCCTGATCCTGGATCACCGTAAACGTGACATACTGTTCCTGAATGTCCAGCAAGATGGAATCCAGACCCACCCCACAACCCTGTCCCTGCCAGGAGACCAGCGGGGGACGCGTCTGAGTCGTCAAAGAGAAGACGTGATCCGATCCGGGAAAGAACAGACCGGGTACTTCAGTGGGATACCTGCTCGCTGCCAACAGATTGGCACAAGGATGTTTGGAACTGCCGTTCACCCGATTGATCTTCCAACGGACATCGGCCTGAATCCCATCCGCCGGACTTTTGGATTTGTCAATGTGATAGACCAACATTCCCCTCCCTCCGATGTACGCATCCCAATCCAGATTATTCCGCATTTCCACCAGAAAATATTCTCCCTGATTCGGGGTATTGAGTTTCATTACCTGATGGGTCTTGCCGACAGGCTCCAGAAATACACGCTGACCCAACGTGAAAGAAACTTCATCCATCAGTCCCAACAGGTCCAGATCGATGGCACACAAAGCGGGCGGAGTACGGCCTTCGTTGTTATACGCTCCCTGATTCATCAAGGCCAACGGACCCCAGAGGTGGGTATAACTGCCGGTAACCTCACCATCTGTATCATACAGGTCCACCAGGCCCAGCAAATGGGCAAATTCGTGACAGAACGTTCCGATACCGGCCAAGTTCTCACCAGTGGCACCCCGCAGTTCAGAGGTACAGGAATAACGTCCGATCAAGACCCCGGAAGCATGGAAATCCAAGGAACGGATATCTCCCGAATGAGGCCACACCATTTCTTCCACACCTGCTTCGGCCTCATTGTGACCGGCATAATGTATGAACAAATAGTCCACCTCTCCATCCTGGTTCTGGTCATATTGGGAAAAATCAAATCCCCTGCGCACCAGCATACGACAGGCATCGGCCACCATGTTCCGGACATTAGGGTCGGTACCGGACGATGCGTTTTCCCCATAATACTTGCGCGATCGCGGCAAAGTCACGTGTGGAACCACATCAAAGTCAATGTGCATCTGCCCTCTCAGGTTGTCCTCAAAATAAGTTCTTACGCTGGGGTCATCCCCCACCGGCCGATCGCCATTGAGCAAGTCATCCAGGTAGCGGTCCGGCTCTTCCATCGTATAGAACACGTCATTGAATTCTACGGGAATGACCAACACCCGGATAGAGGCCGCATCGGAACGGGTCGGCCGCGACTGACGCAAAGGGGTGCGATGCTGCATGTCCCATTGCTCATAGGCAGCCTGTCTCAACCTGCTCAATAGGGGATCTTCCTGCATCTGAGGAGCTAACACCCCCACCCCAGACCAACTGCCTACGCGCTGACGCGTAGGAACGATCCCCTCGGGCAACAGATCTGCCACATAATAATAGCCGTCCGCTCCCTGACGGACCGGAAGACCGGATACGGTCGTATAATAATGGAAACGTTCGTCCCCTCGAATCCTCAACCGGATGACACTACCGTCAGGCTGCGTCCGCTGAATCTCATAAGGATAGGCCCCCACTGCCCGAAGCACAAACTCCGTACAGAAGAGAAGGAAGAACAACAGAAGGAACCGACGCATAGGGGACAAGGTTTACATAAAGAACTTATCCACCTTGACCACAGCAGAAGGATGGGCAAAGACCACCACCTGGTCATACGGTCGTATAACACTGTCTCCTACGGCAATAAAACTCTCATTACCCCGAATGACTCCACCGATGATGGCATCTTCCGGAAAGTTCAGGTCGCGCAGCCGGCCGGTGGTAATCAAACTGTTGGGATTGACGATGAACTCCAACACTTCGGCTTCAGTACCATTGAGGACTTTAATCGAACGTACTTTGTTGGACAGGGTATAGCGGAAAATCCGGCCGGCCGTAATCAGTTTCTTGTTGATCACGGCATCCACCCCCATGCCTTCCGCCAGTTTGATGTATTCAAAATTCTCCACTTCCGCGATGACCTTGGCCACTCCCATACGTTTGGCAACCATACAGGAGAGGATGTTGGTTTCGGAACTGCTGGTCACAGCAACAAACGCATCGCAGTCGCGCACATTCTCTTCGATCAGAATGTCCGAATTCCGTCCGTCTCCGTTGATGACCAGCGAACGGTTTAGGGTTTCCGTCAACTCCTCGCATCGTGAAGGCCGTTGCTCAATGATCTTGACCTGATCCACCATCTTCTCCATTTTCCGGGCCACCAGTTCTCCGATCCGGCCACCTCCCAAAATCATCAGACTACGCACAGACAACTGCGGTTTGCCCGAATAACTGATCGCATCCTTCACTCCTTCTTTCTTGGCAATCAGGTAAACCATGTCTCCGAGTTTGAATCGGGTATCCGGACGGGGAATAATGGTCTCCCCATTCCGGGAAATAGCAACCGAACGGTACAACAACTGCTTGGCACCAATGAAATCCACCGGGGCCCGGCCTATCAAAGGAGCCCCATCCTCCAGCCGGAAGACCACCAGTTGCAGTTTCCCGTGAGAATAATCCATGAACTCCGAGGTAGCGGACTGCTGAAGGAGATTGACAATTTCGTTTGCCGCAATCTTCTCCGGATAAAACAGGGAATCAATCCCCATTTCAATGAACATGAGCTTGTTCTCATTGGTCTGGTATTCCTCCGTATTGATCCGGGCTGTCACCCGTTTTGCGCCCATCTTCTTGGCTAACAAGGCACTGACCAGATTGACATCCTGCTCGGCAGCCGGACTGACTGCCACAAAAAGATCCGCCAACCCAGCTCCAGCCTCGCTCAAGGTCTGGATAGACGTCGGCTTTCCCTGGATGGTCACCACGTCCGCAATCTCCGAAACGTGGTTCAAACGGTCCTCATCCGGGTCTATTACCACGATGTCGTGGTATTCCTGGCTCAACATCTTTGCCAGATGGGTTCCGACCTCACCGGCCCCGGCTACAATGATCTTCATGGATGGGTATTTAGGGGTTACAAACTCATCATCCGCTCAATCGGAACCAATGCCCGCTGACGGATGTCCTCCGGAACGCGTACCTCGCCACATTCAGTTTCCAAGGTCTCCAACAGACGTTCCAGGGTAATTTTCTTCATTTCCTGACAGATGGTACCGGGGGCAATCGGAATGAATTCCTTTTCAGGAGAACGTTTGCCCAATTCGTGCAAGGTGCCTTCTTCGGTTGCAATGACGAAGCGGTTTTTCGGAACACGCACCGAATGATCCATGATGCCGGCGGTCGAATAGAAGAACACGCGCGGGTGAGACAACAAGCTCACATCGTCCACGCATCGGGCTTCCGGATGGATCAGCACATCCGCATCCGGATAACGTTCCAGCATCTGATGGATCATACCGGAAGTAATCTCGTCATGGACACAGCAGCAACCGTCCCACAACTGCATGTTACGGCCGGTCATGTGATTGATCCATGCTCCCAAGTTCCGGTCGGGTCCGAAGAGGATCTCACAATCCTTCGGCAGCGAACGCACCACATTCAAGGCATTGGAAGAAGTACAGCAATAGTCGGTCCATGCCTTCACCTCTGCTGTAGTATTCACATAGCTGACCACCAGACCATTCGGATGCTGTTCCTTCCACTTGCGCAGGCCTTCTCCCGTAGCGCTGTCCGCCAATGAACAACCGGCATCCGGCGCAGGGGACAGGACTTTCTTGTGCGGAGCAATGATGGATGCTGTTTCCGCCATGAAATGAACACCGCAGAACACAATGATGTCTGCATCCGTAGCAGCAGCCTGTTTGGATAATCCCAAGGAATCCCCCAGGTAGTCTGCCAGGTCCTGAATCTCCGGCAAGGTATAATAATGGGCCAGGATTACTGCCCGTTTTTCTTTCTTCAAGGCCTGGATGCGGGCCACGATTTCTTCTCGGTTCATTATTTCAAAATCTTGATATTCATACTGATATCCATTGCCTTTACGGAGTGGGTCAATGCACCTACGCTGATGTAGTCCACCCCGGTCTGGGCTACGGAACGCAAACGTTCCAAGGACATGTTGCCGGATGCTTCGGTTTTGGCACGACCATCGATCAGGCGTACGGCTTCTGCCATGGAAGCATTGTCCATGTTATCCAGCATGATGATGTCGGCACCTCCTTCCAGGGCCTGACGGACTTCATCCAGGTTGGTGGTTTCCACTTCCAGACGTACGCTCAAAGGTTGGTTACGTTTAACGGCAGCAATGGCATTGGGGATGCCTCCGGCAATCTTGATGTGGTTGTCTTTCAACATTACCATATCGTACAAGCCCATACGGTGGTTCATTCCACCCCCATGTTTGACCGCCATCTTGTCCAGGATGCGCATACCGGGTGCGGTCTTGCGCGTATCCAACAGACGGGTACGGGTTCCTTCCAATGCATCCACATAACGTGCCGTTTCAGTAGCGATACCGGACATCCGTTGCAAGATGTTCAACGACAGGCGTTCCCCGCACAACAGACAACGGTAGCTGGCCTCAATGCGCAACAGGATATCGCCGGGTTTTACCCGATCACCATCCTGCACCAGGGGTTCCCAGACAATGTCTTTCTCAAAGCGTTCGTACACTGCCCGGATTACGCCAAGACCGGAAACCACGCCTTCCGCTTTTGCCTTCATTTCAGCAGTTGCCCGTGTATAAACAGGAATAATTGCATTCGTACTGATATCTCCAGTAGAAATATCTTCTTCGATAGCCAAGTCTATCAGTCGATCAATCAAATCTTGATAATTCATCATATTATTTTAAGGTTATCGGGTTTCATTATCGTTTTACCGGAACCTCCCGGATCGGTTGGCCTTTCTGTTGGATCAGATGGACACGGAATTCCTGCATTTCCTTCGGATAATCCTTCCGGCAGTGGCAGCCGCGGCTTTCACGTCGGGTCAGAGCCCCGGTCAGGATCAGAGAAGCGGTCCGGCACAAGTTGTCGCTCATCGCCTCATACACATTTTGCCGGTCGCCCGATTGTTCCGGCAACTGGGTACGTCTCAACTCTTCCAACTCATCCAGAGCGGCTTGAAGTTGTTCTCCGGAGCGCACCAGACCGGCATGTTCCGACAAAATGGCGGCCACTCGTTCCCGCACCCGCTTATACAATGCCTCTCCCGCCGGATCGGCATACAACCGCTCTCCGTATTGGCCGGCAGCCGCGGTACGTTCCCCGGGATTGCCCGCCAGGGTATGTTCAATGGCCCGTTTCCCAAATACCAGGCACTCGATCAAGGAATTTGACGCCAGGCGGTTGGCTCCCATGATACCGGTAGAAGCCAATTCCCCGCACACATACAGATGCCGGATATTGGTCTGGCCGAACTCATCGGTCCGAACCCCTCCCACCGTATAGTGAGCCGCCGGCGCAATCGGGATTCTGTCGGTCATCTCGATGCCCAACTCGCGGCATTTTGCATCAATGGTCGGGAAACGCGAACGTATCTTTTGTGGATCCAGGTGCTGCAGCGACAGGTACACGTACCCCTTGCCCTCCTGACGGATCTGGCGGTCAATGTGCTGGGCCACCACATCCCGCGGGGCCAACTCTGCCAGTTCATGCGCACCCACCATGAATCGTTCGCCATGCAGGTTGATCAGATGGGCACCTTCTCCACGTACGGCTTCACTGACCAGAAAACTGTCCCCTTGGGGATGCACAATGGCCGTCGGGTGAAACTGGATGAATTCCATGTCTTCAATCTCGCATCCTGCCCGCCAGGCGATGGCTACCCCATCCCCGGTGGTACTTTGCGGATTGGTCGTCCGTTGATAGATGGCCGCCGAACCGCCACAGGCCAGAATGGTCTGACCGGCGAGGAACAGGTCCTCCTGCTGCGTCTCAAAATTCCAGCAACGGACGCCATCACAATGACCTTCGCTCACCAGCAGGTCCACCAGGGTACAATTGGGAAACATCGCGATATCGGCATTCGCACAGACCTGATTCAAGACAAACTGGGTAACCAGACGCCCGGTTGCATCTCCCCCGGCATGCAGGATCCTGCGCCGATGGTGCCCGCCCTCCAAGCCCAGCGCCAATTCTCCGCTCTCGGCTATGTCAAACTGCATACCGGCCCGGATGATCTCCTGAATGCGCTGCGGTCCTTCGTTGACCAGAATCCGCACAGCAGGTGCATCACAAAGTCCGCGACCGGCAATAATTGTATCTTCAAAATGGTATTGCGGAATATCATCCTTATCCGTAACGGCAGCAATGCCGCCCTGAGCAAAGTAAGAATTGCTTTCGGTCAAGGCAGATTTGGTCAATAAGCCGACCTTCCCGTGCTTTGCGGCACAGTAAGCGGCATAGAGCCCAGCTAAACCACTGCCTACGACCAGATAATCGAAATGCCTTCTCATTCTGATACAGAAATTTCACAAATATAGTGATTTTATTCATAAATCCACTCAGAAATTGATTTAACTCCAACTAATCCATAATAAGAAGCCACGATATCTCCACGCAGCAGCAGCCTTTTTCCGTACAATTCAGGATGATCCACCAGATTCAAGGCTTCCCGCACTTTGCCGGATTTCAGTTCCACCGCCACACAGGCAGAACGCTCCCGTACCGTGGGTGTAGCCGCCAGGGCCAGGCTGGTCATTTTTTCAAAAGGCGGATCAAACCGGACCGTGGAGGAGGTCAGATCACCTCCCACCACATAACCTTCCACCCAGACATCCTTGCTGCCGACATGATCCGGCAGTTCGGTCACGGTCAAGGCCGACTGCGGCGAAGAACCGTCGTGGATATCTCCCAAATTGAGTTCATCCCAGACCCAGATCCGGGTAGTGTCCACATGAATTGAGAATCCATAAGGCGCATCCTCCACCGGCTCCGTAGACGAAACCGTCAGGGTCAGCACCTGCCCCTGCTCCAGCCACCGGCTGCCCAATGCCAGCGAGTCCTCACCTCTTCGCAATGACAGCACCAGCCTTCCCGGATGAAAATATGCGATCCGTGATTCTCGCAACGAATAATCCAGACTTCCGGCCTCGGAGCACAAGTGCAGCGTCCAGCCGGCATAGAGGGTCAGAAAGGGCTCCGTAAACAAGAAGCGGATACCCGCATTCAACACATGGGCCCAGAGTTTCACCCCTATGCTTGAGCCCGCACTCACGACTGCCACCTGCTGGTCTCCGTATTGAGGGGCCGCATAGGCCGGCTCCTGGAAGATCGCCGACAACACCTCCACCTCGTAAGCTCCCGGATCCAGCACCAGCGATGCGGGACGCTGACCGTAAAGTCCCTGATAGACAGGAGGCCCATCCGACCCGACTGCAGCAATTCTAAGCAGGAAGGCATTGGTATCCAACGTCGCCGATTGACGTTTCACCCATTCTTCCAATTGCCCGATTCCGTCCATGGACAACCATAATTCCCCCTTTTCCGTCCTGTCATTCCGTTCTTCCCGAACACAGGATCCCGCCAGCAGACCGATACCCAACCAGCAAACGGTCCACAATTTCCAACATCTGTTCATCATGCTTTCGTTTAATTGTTCATCGCTTTGGGGCAGGCCGTTCAAAAATACACCCGTCTTGGAAACAGACCAAACCAATACGAAAAAACGGATAGCATCTTGTTCCGAATAATTTTTATAAAAAAATACTATCTTCGCAACTTGAAATTTATTTTAGAAATGAAGAAAATACTGATTGGATTCACCTTATTTGTCTGCTGCTGTCACTTATTGGTCGCCCAACAGGACAACGGCACGGCGCAACTGAAATTTAACCAGAAAAACTATGAGGGCAGCATACAGGCCAACTTGAGCACCAAGCCCTTTAAGGCCGGTTTCTCCACCCTGCACGGTATCCGCATCACCAATACCGAAGACATGGATATCCCCTCGCTGTTCTTCGGTCTGAACGTGGGACTGCAACCCTGGACAGATGGACAGATTATTTACTATGCCTTCCAACCCCGGATCTATTTTCCCACAACCAATGACACAGAATATTACTTTGCCATGGACCTTGGGGCCAACACCGGCATCACCCGCCTCAAATCCGGCGACCTCTATGCCGACATCAAATTCTATTTTACCCCGATGGTCGGTGCGATGATCCCATTGAGCAAGTCCATTGACCTGGACCTGGCCCTTAAACTCCAGATGCTGGAAAGATCCTACTCCGAAGGAGGCACTCAGATTCCCGTCCTGACCTTCGGTGCCGGTATCCGGTTCTAAATCATCGCAAGGCAAAGGCGATAACAATGGCGAGGCTGGCTCCTTCAGATTGGAGTCAGCCTCGCTGCTTAACCTAAACTTAAACTATGAAAAACGTAATAAATCCTTACAAGTTCTGTGCCAAAGATCAATTAATTTTTCTTAGTTTAGCATACTTCAGCAACAAAGTTTTGGTCCCCACCGACTCGAAACGCACCACCGCTTTTACATTCGGCTCGTTCCCTTCCATGGAAACAATCTGACCGAAACCGAACCGGTCGTGCTCCACCCGGTCACCGGCGCACAAATCTCCCGAAACAGCAGCTGCCTCCCGAGAAGGAACCCGCTCAGCGGTAGCCGAATAAGATGAGGTTGAAGACGGGCCCATCGGCCGCAACCTTCTTTGCGGCATAGCAGCACCACCTGCCGGTGTCGCAGCACGGCCCGGCCCCGCTGTCAGACCCGGTGCTGCTGTCAGAGCCGGTCCACCCTCCCGATTCAAAGGCTTGTCCAGGAATTGCGGAGCAATCTCCCGCAAAAAACGGCTGGGGGTTGAGGATACATGTTCCCCCCAACGGAAACGCTGACGGGCATAGGAAAGAGCCAAGGCCGTCATCGCCCGGGTCATGCCGACATAGAACAGGCGGCGCTCCTCTTCAATCTCTGCCTCCGTTGAAAAATTATTGGTCGACGGGAAGAGGTTTTCCTCCATCCCGACAATGTACACGTAAGGAAATTCCAGTCCTTTGGAGGAGTGGATGGTCATGAGTTTGATCCGGTTTTCATCTTCTTCCGACTCCGAAACATCCAGGTCCGAAATCAGCGAGACATTCGACAGGTACGCTTCCATGGACAGGTCCTCGGGGACCAGCTGACGGTCCTCTTCCAGCGCATTCTCCTGAGTGTCGCTCACAAACAGGGACACACTGTTGAGCAGTTCCTCAGCATTCTCCACACGGGACTGACCTTCTATGGACTTATCCTCCTTCAAAAAAAGGATATAGGCGGTCCTGTTGACAATGTTCAAGGCTGCCTCATAAGCATTTTTCCCCTGCATCTGTGCCTGTAACTCCAGGATCATCGTCCGGAAGTCCCGCAGTTTGGTCACCGCTCCTCCCTTCAGTCCGAAAGCCTCCAGGTCATCCTGGGCAATGGTATCCATCAGGGACAACTGCTTCTGGGCGGCGGCCAGTGCAAGGCGTTCCAGGGTCGTAGCCCCGATGCCCCGGGCCGGGGTATTGATGATACGGCGGAAAGCCTCGTCATCCTGACGATTGGAGACCAGTTTGAAATAGGCCAGCAATTCCTTGATTTCCTTGCGTTCATAGAACGAGTGGCCCGCATACACGCGGTAAGGAAGATTGGCCCTGCGCAAGCTTTCTTCCATCACACGTGACTGAGCATTGGTCCGGTAGAGAATGGCAATATCACTGTAAGCCACCTTCTCCAGGAAAATACGCCGTTTGATCGAAGAGGCAACCAAGGCGCCTTCTTCCTGCTCTGTATAGGAGGAAATCAGCTCTATCCGGTCACCGGCCTCCCCTTCGGAATAACAGTTCTTGGGAATCCGCCCGCTGTTGTGTTCAATGACCGAATTGGCGGCATCGACAATGGTCCGGGTAGAGCGGTAATTCTGTTCCAGCTTGAAGGTCCGGACCGTCGGAAAATCCTTCTGGAAGTTAAGGATGTTTTCCACCCGCGCACCTCGGAAAGCATAGATGCTCTGAGAATCATCCCCGACCACGGTGACATTCTTATGGATGGAGGACAGACGCTTCACGATCAGGTACTGGGCATAGTTCGTATCCTGGTACTCGTCCACCAGAATAAAACGGAACTGTTCGGCCAGGGCCTGCGCCACATCCGGGTTGTCCCTCAACAAAATGTTCATATACAAGAGAATGTCATCAAAATCCATGGCCCCCGCTGTTTTGCACTTGCGGGCATAAAGTCCATAGATCTCTCCGGTCCGGGGTTTGCGGTTGATCCGGTCTTCCTCGGCAATCTGCGCATTGTTCTGGTAAGCTCCTGCCGTAATGAGGTTGTTCTTGGCCCGGGAAATGCGGCTGAGCAGTTCCTTGGGCTTGTAGAGTTTGTCATCCAGGTTCAATTCCTTGACACAGGATTTGATCATGTTCTTGGCATCGGTCGTATCGTAAATGGTAAATGTCTGCGGAAAACCGATCCGGTCCGCATATTCCCTCAGAATCCGCAAAAAGATGGAGTGGAATGTTCCCATCCACAGCCGCACACCCCGTCGCCGCCCCACCAGTTCACTGATCCGCTCTTTCATCTCCTGCGCGGCCTTGTTGGTAAAGGTCAAAGCCAGGACGGATTGCGGTGCAAAGCCTTGTTCCAGGATGTGGGCAATCTTGTAGGTAATGACACGCGTCTTGCCGGAACCTGCTCCGGCAACAATCAGTGCCGGCCCTTCGGTGAACAGCACGGCATCCCTCTGTACCCGGTTCAGACCGGATAAATCCAATTTATTTTCATTTTCCATTGCCCTGCAAATCTACGGATTATTTTCTTATCTTTGCACCCGTTAAAATCAACACTCAAAATGACAGATTATATTAGATTAAAGAAAGGGCTGGATCTTCCCATCGCGGGATCCCCGGACCCGGTAATTAAAAAGGATGTAATCTCCGATGTCATAGCCATCAAACCGACTGATTTCAGGGGGTTGGTTCCGAGACTTCTGATTAAGGAAGGCGACGCGGTTCTGGTAGGATCGCCGATCTTCTGCAGCAAAGCGGATCCCCGGATACAATTTACCTCACCTGTCAGCGGAACGGTAACGGAAGTTGTCAGAGGAGACAAGCGCAAATTGCTGGAAATCCGAATCACCAACGACAAACGTCAAGAAGCCGTCCGCTTCGAGGCTGTTTCCGCAGAAAAAGCAAGCCGCGAACAAGTCCGCGACCTGATGTTGCAAAGCGGTCTTTGGGCCTGCCTCAAGCAACGTCCCTACGGTATCCTGGCCAATCCCGATCAGGAACCGAAAGCGATTTTTGTTTCCGGTTTCAACTCTGCTCCGTTGGCAGCCAACCTGGACTTCATCGCCAAAGAAGAACTGCAGGCACTGCAAGCCGGTATCAACGCATTGAACAAGCTCACTAACGGCGGCGTTCACCTGGGACTCCACACGTCCAACCACGCCAGCAGCCCGTTGCACAAACTCAGCAATGTGAAGATTCATGTATTCTCCGGCCCGCACCCCAGTGGAAACGTCGGTGTACAAATTCACCATGTAGCCCCCATCAGCAAGGGAGAAACCGTGTGGACCATCAACCTCCACCAGCTCATCTTTGTAGGCCGTCTCTTCCTGACCGGCCAATGTGACTACACCCAACTCGTGGCCGTAACCGGACCGCGGGTAGCCCAACCGGCCTACGTACGTGCCGTTGTCGGCATGCCGATGCGCGCCATTGCTGACCAGGCCACTGCAACGGCAGAAGGTCTCCAGGCCGGATGCCCGATCCGCTACATCAGCGGCAACGTGCTGACCGGAAACAACGTCGGAGAAAACGGCTATCTGGGTTTCAACGACAATCAGGTAACGCTGATCACCGAAGGCAGCTACTACGAAATGTTCGGCTGGGCCAAACCTTTCCGCTGCAAGAAATTCAGCTTCTCCCGCGCCTACTTCTCCTGGCTGACCCCCAAGAAGAAATATGCTATGGACTCCAACCTCAACGGTGGTGAACGTGCGTTCGTTTTGAGTGGTTACTACGAAAAAGTGCTTCCGATGCACATCTACCCTGTCTATTTGTTGAAAGCCATCCTTTCCGGCAACATCGACAAGATGGAAATGTTCGGCATTTACGAAGTAATCGAAGAAGATTTGGCCTTGTGCGAATACATCTGTCCCTCCAAGATCGAGGTTCAGGACATCATCGCAAAAGGTATTGACATGATGATTAAAGAAATGGCTTAATATGGGACTCAGACAACTAACAGATAAGATCAAACCGACTTTCAGCAAAGGCGGAAAACTCGGTTTCCTGCATTCGACATTTGATGCATTCGAGTCGTTTCTCTTCGTTCCCAATACGGTGACCGGCAAAGGCTCGCACGTACGGGACTGCAACGACCTCAAACGCGTGATGATCATGGTGGTGATTGCCCTGATCCCCGCTTTCCTGTTCGGTATCTACAACATCGGTTACCAACACAACCTCGCTTTCGGCGGCCAAATGAGCTTCTGGGCGATGATCTGGTACGGTTTCCTGAAGATTCTTCCGCTGTACCTGGTATCCTACATCGTCGGCCTGGGCATTGAATTCATTTCAGCCCAAATCCAAGGCCATGAAGTGAACGAAGGTTACCTGGTGTCCGGTATGCTGATTCCGCTGATCGTGCCCATGGCACAGGTGTTTGGCATTTCGACTCAGCTGTGCATTGTAGCCTTTGCCTTTGGCGATGGCTTCTCCAATGTGTTCTACCCCCCCAATGCGGCGTTGCTGATCGCCCTTGGTCTTGCGGATGTCAGCTATGGCGACTGGTTCAAGTGGAGCGTGAAGTTCCAACTGCTGAACCTGCTGCTGACCAGCCTGATCCTGCTGCTGGGACTGGCTGTCGGATATTAAAAATGAATCCGGCCTATGGTAATTCATAGGCCGGATTTTTCTTTTAATATGTCTTGATAACAGCCATATCCAGCCAGGGCGGGCAGGTTTCCCCGGTAATAAAACCTTCTTCCTGAATCAAAACGATACCGATATCGGCGCAAACAAGGCGTTTCATGTACTTTCCGGCATTTTCTTCCACCAGTCCATGCTTTACAAAGCCGATGGTGACGGTGAGATCAGACCGGACGGCCAGCTCCGCTTCGCCGGTATCGCCATTCATGCCGCTGTTGATGTCCACGCTGATGACGTAGGAACCGGATGCGTTGATGGCCTCGATGGCATCCCGGCAGCTGCCCCGGACAGTACCGGAAAAACCGGTGCCAAGAAGGCAATCCACCACAGTGGAATATCCTGTCAGGCAGTCTTTTTCAAAGGGACGGATGGGAACACCCACTTCCCTTGCCTTTTCAGCATACCAGGCGCTGTCGGGGGACATTTTCTGGCT
>CALCYB010000139.1 GCA_937906485.1 uncultured Rikenellaceae bacterium | reverse complement strand
TTCATCAAAATACAATATTGGTTTTACTTCTTCTGTTGTTTCAGGGTCTATAATAGAAATAGGTCTTTTCAAATTTGGTGTATATTGAAAGTCTTTATATTCCATTTCTTCTTCACTATAAAGTGTTTTAAATTTCATAGGCATAGGTTTTTTAGAAATTCTAACTCTATCATCTTCTAGAATTCCCATATTTACAACTACTTTCTCTTTTCCAAAAGAAAGAATAACTAATTGATTTCCTGTTGCCTGTGGGTTGTCTACAAAAAATGTTTTCTTTTTATAATCACCAACTAATTCTTCTGTATAGTCTAATCTTTCTACTGTGTATTTTGGCGAATCTTTTAAGAATTCTTTTTCTGTTTTATTTACTTGATAGATTACTGTGCTTACATCCTTTTGGTCTGTAATACTGAAATGTTTTCCTTCAATATTTCTATTCACGGAATTACGCCTGAGATGACAAAGAATAGTCCTTCTTTCAAGGAAGTCTGGCGTGAAATTCAGCCGTACCTTGAGAATCAGGTCGTAGTTGCTCATAATACGGCTTTTGATATGTATGCTCTGAAGTATGCGTTTGAGGAGAATGGAATGCCATATCCAAACTTCAGGCATTTTTGTTCATATAGAGTTGCGAGATATTGCTTCAAAGAAACATACAGCTATTCTTTGCCAATCGTCTGTGATGCAATGGGAATCCAGTTTAACTCGCATCATAGGGCAGGGGCTGACGCAGAGGCTTGTGCAAAAGTATTTATCAAGTCTATAGAACTCAGTGGCGCTGAAAATCTTGAAGAACTTCAGTCCAAATATGAATTCAGATGTGGAAGATTTGCAGAAGGTATATTTGAGGGGCAGCGCTCTGTAAAGAAATCAGTTTCTTATGGGAAGTCTATAAAGGAATATGTAGGTGACCCATCCAAAATTGATGAAGACAGTTACTTCTATCAGAAGTCTGTATGCTTTACCGGAACATGTAGGTGGGCAAGTCGTGACAAATTACTTCAGACTATTGCTGATATCGGAGGATTCCCTCAGAAAGGGGTAAATAAGTCAACGCAAATACTGGTTGTCGGTCAACAAGATTATAGGCGCGTCGGAGAGGATGGTATGAGCAGCAAGCAGGAAAAAGCAATGGAGTTGAAAGATGCGGGCCAAGATATTGAAGTTATGTCTGAGGAACAATTTTTGTCTATGCTGGGCATCGAACTGGATAAATAAGAATCAGATATTTATATGGAAGCAAACAAAAAGGGATTTAAGAATTTGCTGGAGCAGATGGTCATTCCTGAAGCTTTGACATTGGAAGAAAGAGAACCTTTCCTTAGAACACTGATGGAATATGTGCATACTATAAAACCATCTAAGCTGTTTCGGTATAGAGAATGTTCAGAAATGCAGTTTGATGCTTTCTATCACGATAACATCTATGCTTCTACTGCAGATAAATTTAATGACCCGTATGATTGCTTGTTGAGATTCGATAAGAAGTTCATCTACGATTCAATAAATAAGGGTACGTCAAAAGAGAATATCAAGCAATTACGGAATTATTTGAAAGATGGCAATGAAATGCCTACTTCATTGAAACTTTTATATGGAGAAGAACTCTCGCAGCAGTTAAAAGAAGTTTTGCAGAATGTTTCAGATCAGGACTTAGATAATTATGAGGCATCTTTCAATCTTTCAAGGGAAGTTTTTGATTCAAATATCGAAGCCGTATTAAACAATGCGGTAATCTATTTTAAACAACAAGCTCATGTGGCTTGTTTCAGCGAAACGATAAAGTCTGTCACAATGTGGTCTCACTATGCTAAATCTCATACTGGGTTTGCATTGGAATATGATTTGCGTAATATTGATTTGAAATGTGATAATTGTGCTCAGAAACTGGACTGTCCGAATAGAATCATCCACAACCTATACCCTGTGATTTATACCAGACGAAGATACGATGCAACGAATTTTGTCGATTGCTATCTAGGACGCAATTTTGGCCTAGGAACAATGGTAGATGATATTCTATTCTTTAATAAGGCCGCGTTGTATAAGTCACCCCAGTGGAGCTATGAAAAAGAGTGGCGTTTGTTTTTGGACAAGAAAGATTCCTATGGCTTGTCTTGCCTGATTGCTCAGATAAAGCCGAAAGCAATATATTACGGAAACAACATCTCTCCAATCAATAAGAAGATATTAAGCGATATGGCGAAAGAAAAAGGCCTAAAAGAATATCAGATGTACATCGATCTTCAGTCAGAAAGTTATTCAATGAGGTATAGGAAAACCAAGTAAACACCCCTCGGTTTAACAGACGTTTAACAACTAAAACAAAATCGCCCTCCCAGATACCTGAGAGGGCGATTAAAGTGATTCGGTTGGGATTCGAACCCAAGACCCACAGCTTAGAAGGCTGTTGCTCTATCCAACTGAGCTACCGAACCATCCTCGTTTGAGGGTGCAAAGATAGAAAATTATTTTTTCTTCTCCATCTTCTTTGCAAAATATTCAATAATAAAGACGATGCTGATGCCGATTGCTGCGAAAATCAGGGCTTGCGGGATGTGTTCTCCGGGCCAGGTGGGGAAGGAGACCCCACTGGCTTGGAGGTCTTGCCAGGGCCAGATCTTGACGAGTGAACCGATCATGAAGCCGGCCAGGACGCAGATGGCAATGGTGTAGAAGTGTTTCAGCAGCCAGGAAAGGAAGTGGGAGAAGCATACGATACCAACGGCAGCTCCGCAGAGGAACACCACCAGTACCATGATGTTCAGGTCATTTACGGCACTGAGGATGTATTCGTATTTGCCCAGCAGCAGCAGGATGAAACTGCCGGAAATGCCGGGGAGGATCATGGCGCAGATGGCAATGGCACCTGACAGAAAGATGAACCACAAATCAGTCGGGGTTTCTCCAGGCGTGAGCAGGCAGATGGCAGCACCCGCACCGATTCCGACTCCTAGGGCAAAGATATTGCCGAGTGTCCATTTTTTGATGTCCCGCAAGATATAGACGGCAGAGGCGATAATCAGACCGAAGAAGAAGGACCATAGCGGAATCGGGTGATGGACCATCAGGTAGGTCATGATCTTGGCAATGCTGACCACACTGATGCCGATGCCGATAATCAGGGCCAACAGGAAATTGCCGTTGATGTGTTTCCAGAATTCTTTCCATTTGAAGGTAAAGAAGAGCTTGATGGCGGTGGTGTCAATGGATCGGATGGAATTGATCAGCGTCTCATAGATGCCGGTCAGAAAGGCAATGGTGCCACCGGAAACGCCGGGAATCACGTCTGCAGCTCCCATGCCAATCCCTTTGAGGGTGACCATCAGGTAAGAAGTCAGTTTATTCATTTTTGGGTAGAACTTTTTATGTCTGTTAAATAATCAATGATCTTTTTGGTCCACTCGGGAAAGGTTTTACGAGCGGCATCGTCCAAGTCTGTTCCCGGGGCGCGGTACGCAAAGCAGATGTCATAAGCTTTCTGTAATTCCTTGTTCTGGGCATCTTTCAGACCGGCTTTCAAGTGTGCTTTGGAGGCGGCAGTCAGGCATGCTTCGGCATAGGAACTTTGGATGGTCAGGTTCAAAAAGAGCCCGAATTCTTCTTGCATCAGGGCTTGCATCTGTGGATGTTTCTTTTTGAACGGGCTGCCGAACAGGGTCAGGTGTTTGCGCTGGAGAACACGGATGTCTGACAATTCTTCGACCCAGGAACCTACACGTTGTTTCCGGTTGAGATCCAGACAGATGCCTTGGTAAGGCAAACGGAGGTGCTGCAAGGTACTGCACAGGTGCCGGATGGCTTCTTCACTGCCGGGGGTACCTCCGTCAAAGACAAACAACACCGATCCGCTTTGTGCCAGTGGACGGTAGATCCGTTGGCGTAAAGCGGTCATCTGCTTGAGCTTCCTGTTTTGAAAGTAACTGAAAATGGACATGGGTTACAAAGAGGGTTAGGGTTGCAGTGGTAATTTTCCGTTTGCATCCGTTTCCGGATGGGAAATCAGCAGCAGTTTGTCACCGGCAATCAGCTCAGTGGATCCGTTGGGGATGATGTACTGGCTGTCGCGACGGATGTAGATGATCAGGATACCGTCTCCCAATTTGATGTCTTTCAACATCTTTCCGGTGATGTTCATCTTGTCGGTCACGTCCATTTCCCAGATGTTGGATCCGATTTCTTCCGGAATGGTGATGCCGAAAGTATTTCCGATATTGGGGTAGGGTGCTGTCAGGTGCAGTTTGCGCGAGAAGGTCGTGATGGTCATCCCCTGCACCAGCAGGGAGACGATGGTAATGAAAAATACGATGTTGAATATCAGGTGGGCCCCTTCAATATCTGCCAAAATCGGGTAGGTGGCAAACAGAATGGGGGCAGCGCCGCGGAGACCGACCCATGAGACGAATAATTTGGATCGGAAGTTGATGCCTCGGAACGGAATCAGCGAAATGAATACGCTCAAAGGACGGCCGATCAGGATCATGAAGATGCCGACGAGCAAGGCCAGGGGGGCGATGGAGAGCATTTCACTCGGGTTGACCAGCAGCCCCAGCATCAAGAACATGACGATCTGGAACAGATGGGTCATCCCGTCCAGGAATGCGCTGATTTCTTTCTTTTTGACCAGAGGTTTGTTGCCGACTACAATTCCGGCAATGTAAACAGCCAGGTAGCCGTTCCCGTTCAGCGAGTCCGTCAAGGAGAAGATGATGAAGATGATCGGAAGGATCAGAATGGGGTAGAGGGACGTGTTCTGAAGGTTGATTTTGTTGATGAGCAGCACAGTAAGCCGCCCCAGCAGGTAACCGGCTATGGTGCCGATGGAGAACTGCATCAGAAAACGGACCAGGATGCTCCATGCCGTCTCGTTGCTGTCTCCCAGAATCCCGATCAGCACAATGGTCAACATATAGGCCATCGGGTCGTTACTACCGCTTTCCAACTCCAGCAGCGGCCGCAACTGGTGCTTCAGACCGATGCGTTGTGACCGGAGGATGTTGAAGACGGATGCCGAGTCTGTAGAGGACATGGTGGCAGCGGTCAGCAGGGCAAACGGGAAAGATACCGCGATGGACACCATGATGGACTTGGAAATCAGATAAATGAACAAGCCCGTGAATACCGTGGTCAGCACCACCCCGATTGTCGAAAGCACAACACCTGGCCAGAGGATGGGCTTGACTTCTTTGATGTCAGTGTCCATCCCCCCGGAGAAGAGGATGATACTCAATGCAATCATTCCGATAAACTGGGTCAGGGCCGTGTTGTTGAATTCGAATCCCAAGCCGTCTGAACCAAAAAACATCCCCATCAACAGGAAAACCAACAAGGTCGGGACGCCCAGCCGGCATCCTGCCTTGGTGACCAGGATGGAGATAAACAGGATGATGGCACCAACAAACAATATATTACCAGCAGTAATTGTCATAAACTGTCAATAACGTTTTTTGAATCCCCAAATTTACGGATTTTTGTTGGATTATAAAACGGAATGGATAAAAATAATTAAATTTGTGAAAAGAAAAATAAAAAAAGAGATGCACGTACTGAATATCGGAATTTTCGGAAAAACCAATACTGGAAAAAGTTCATTGGTCAATGCGTTGACCGGGCAGCAGATTGCCATTGTTTCGGATCAGGCAGGAACCACCACGGATCCTGTGGGTAAGCGGATGGAAATCCCGCAAGTGGGTCCTTGTCGGTTGGTGGATACCGCCGGACTGGATGATGGAACGCAATTGGGGGCAGAAAGAGCTCGCCGGACACGGTCTTGGATCAGCCGGGTGGACTTGGCCCTGATCCTGTTCAATGCCAATTCCTTCACCAAACTGGAGATGGATCTGGTGGAAGAGTTCAGGCGTTTGCGGGTGCCTTTTCTGCTGGTGCATACCCAGTCGGATATCGTTCCGTTGGATGAGGCCTTGGCACAGGAGCTGAGCGAACGATACGGGGTGGATGTGCTGGAGTTTTCGGTGGCCCTGTTGGATGAGCAAGCTCAGAAGGAGGCCATTGAATTGTTGCTCGCTTTTATTGTCAAAGCCCTATCCTCCTCTCCTCTGCGCGAGAAACGTATCTTTGACGGCTTGGTGAAGGCCGGTCAGACGGTGGTGCTGGTATGTCCGATCGATGTTTCCGCACCGACAGGCCGTCTGATCCTCCCTCAAGTCATGGCCATTCGTGATGTCCTGGACCGTCAGGCTACGGCAGTGGTCCTTCAGGTAGAGCAGTTGCCCGAGTACCTGTCCAGTCATCCGCTTCCGGATCTGGTGGTGACGGACAGTCAGGTTTTTGCTGCGGTCTCCTCCATCGTCCCGGAGCCGGTGCCGCTGACCAGTTTCAGTGTCCTGTTGGCTCGGAGCAAAGGTCCCTTTGAAGATTACCTCAATGGTGTAGAGGCCATCCGGAGCCTGCAGGACGGAGATCGGGTTCTGATCCTGGAATCCTGTACGCACCACGCCTCTTGTGAAGATATCGGCCGGGTCAAATTGCCCCGACTTTTCAAGAAATACACCGGCAAGGCTTTGGAGTTTGAGATCATCTCCGGGATGGATCCGTTGCCGGAGAACCTGTCCGATTATGCCCTGGTCGTGCAATGCGGTGGTTGTATGATTAACCGTCGGGAGTTGCTCTCCCGCGTGAACCCTGCCATTGAAGCCGGCATTCCGGTCTGCAATTACGGCATGGCCATGGCCTATATGAACCAGATTTTTCACCGATCCGTTGCTCCTTTCCGATGAATACCGAGACCTTGCTGAGTACCTTGACCCCTGCCGGTATTGAGCCGGATCCCGCCCTGCTGCAACAATGGTTGCTGACCTCCGATCCTGTTGCCCATCAAGCGCTGGTGCAGGCGGCTTTTGCCATCAAACAACGCTATAGTGGACCCGGAGTTTTTTTGCGTGGGTTGATGGAGATTTCCAACCGTTGCCAGAAAAATTGCCTCTATTGCGGGATTCGGGGACACAACCACCTGACTGTCCGCTATGACCTTTTGGATGAGGAGATCCTTGCCTTGGGACGAAAGGCCGCCCAACTGGGCTATGCTTCCATCGTGCTGCAGGCTGGTGAAAGACAGGATAACACTTTTGTTAAGCGAATTACAAGATTGTTATGCGCATTGAAAGACATTGCTTTGCGAGCTGATGTTACCGGAGGGTCCCGGAAGCCTGATGGAGCTCAGGGAATGGGGATAACCCTGTCTTTGGGTGAGCAGTCGCAGGAGGTCTATGAAGAGTGGTATGCTGCCGGAGCGCACCGTTATCTGCTGCGGATCGAGGCCTCCGATCCCGAACTCTACGCCAAAATCCACCCCAAGGATGCATTGCATACGTATGACCGCCGGATGAAGGCCTTGCAAAGTCTGCGTAGGGCCGGCTATCAGGTCGGTACCGGAGTGATGATCGGTCTGCCGTTCCAGACCGAAGAGCACTTGGCCAAGGACCTGCTTTTCTTCAAGGAGATGGACATTGATATGTGCGGTATGGGACCCTATATTCCTCATCATGATACGCCTCTGGCGCAGTATGCCGAAGGGATTCCGTCCGAGCGGCGACGTTTGGAATTGTCCATTCGGATGGTTGCCTTGCTTCGTCTGCTGATGCCGGATATCAACATCGCAGCCACCACGGCACTGCAGGTGTTAAGTGCCACCGGTCGGGAAATGGCGATTGAAGCCGGGGCCAACGTCGTGATGCCCAATCTGACGGATCTCCTGCACCGTTCCAATTATGACTTGTATGACGGCAAACCTGGTGCTTCTGTAGATGCAGATCTGGAAGATACTGATTTCTCCCGTTACCTGGCCAAAAAGGAAATCCCCATCCTCCGGGGAGAATGGGGCGATTCCAATCATTTTTTTGCTCGAAACCAGCGTGATTAACGGCCGCCTTCTGCTTGATAGATGAGTTTGACTTCTTCTGCACTCAGCGAACGGGTGTAGATGCGCAGGTTATCGATGTTCATGCTGACCGCTGATTCATTGTCATCGGTGTAGGGTCCTCCGAAGATGTATTTTGTACCGTGATCAAAGGGCTTTACCCAACCGCTGATGGCATCCGTCAGTTCACCGTTGATATAGAGGCTGAGGATGTAGCCATTGTCCTCTTCGTTCGGAGAGCAGGAAATGGCTACGTGTACCCATTGGTAGGGAATTTCTCCATGGGTAAAGGCACTGCCTTCATTTTTGTAGCGCTTGAGGACCCGGAATTTCCCGTTTTCCATAATCAGACGCGGAGTATCGGTCGAGTTTCCTCGGGCGGAGAAATAGTGGCCGTCACTCGCACCCAATACCCAGAAACTTACCGAGTAATTGTTGAAGGGCTTGAAGAAGAGGGTCTTCGGAATAGAGATGAAACTTTCGTTGGCCGCATTCAGTTGCAGGGATTGGGTACCGTCCACACTCTCATTGCTGTAGCGGGCACCGTTGACCAGTTGGGCATTGATGCCGGATTCAAGTTCATCCGCTGAGGAATTGTTGAAACGGAAATAGATAAACAGACCATTGCGGACAACGTAGGCCGGGTTCGGCTGGTTTTGGGGTTGAACCTGAGGTTGGGGCACAGTCGGAATCGGAGCCTCGGGCTGGCTGGGCTGGCTCGGAAGTTGAGTGCTTCCGACCTGTTGGGTGGACAGGTCGCAACGGACGGTTTCTTTTCCGCTGACGTACACGAAGTTGCTGACCGTTTGGTAGTGGGTCTTCATGGCCTGTACTTCATAATTGGCCGGATTTAAGTCGTTGAACTGATAGACACCGTTTTTCCCGGTAACGGTTTGCTTGCCGGAGGGAATCAGGGTGATTTTTGCATAGGGGACGGGGTTGCCGGCTTGATCGCTGACAATACCGGTCAGGGAGATGTGCAGGTTTTGTTTGATGTAGATGCGTTCGTAGATGGTTCGGCTGCCACCGGTTGCAAAACGGATGTCAATGTAGTTGTCATCTTCTTCGTAGCAGGGGAAATCATCGTATTTGATCAGAATGGTGTTGCCTTCGAAAGAAGAGGTCAACTTGGCTGCACAATTGGATTTCAAGGTCGGACGTTGACGGGTGGAAATCTCGCGGTCCTGCAGCATCAGTACGGCCGCCACGACACCTTTCTGTGTCTGAACGGCTGAAATGGTGATTGCATCGAACAGGTGGTTGTATTCCTGAATCAGGAACGCCACTTTTTCGTTGCGCGGGTCTTCGTCCATGAATTCGCTTTGGAAGGCTTTCAGGTCAGCAATGCTGCGGGTGATGTCCTCGATGGAGGTCATCTGGTCCAGCATGGTTTCGAATTGGGCAAGACGTTCGTTGAGTTTGCGTTCCTGTTCTTCGTATTCCGCTACCAGTACCTTCAGTTCTCTGTCTGTAAAGGGATAGAGGATGGCGTAGAAGTACTCTACCTGACGGGTGTTTTTGTAATAGCGTTCTTCCCAGTAGTATTTTTCCACTTTGGAAAGGGAGATTTCTTTCAGGAAGGGCAGACGGGCAGTTTTGGATTTGACATCCGATTCCAGTTTTTGCTGGTAGGAATAGGCGCCATTGATTTCAAAACTGCTGCTTTGCAGATCGGTTGTTGCGATGATGCGGACTGCAACACTTTCTGAGATGTCGGATTTGAGTTTGAGCAGAGCGCCATCGCGGGCTTCTTCAAGGGTTGTTCCGGTGGCGGATACACTGAGGTAGCCGGGCTGGATGCCAGAAACCCAGGAGGGCATTTTCCGGTCACTGGATTCCGTGACCTTGTATTGCGCAGAGGCCATCCCTGCCAGGCAGAGCAGGCCGATGAGGCATAAAGCAAAACGTTTCATAGTCGGTGTTTATTTAAGTTGTTCTAACCAGTCTTTTGTTGCTGCCGTCATCATGTCGGGCAGGGTTTGTTGGGCTTTGGGGATACCGGAGAGCAGTTCACTCATTTTGTTGAACAAGTCGGTGCTGGCTCTCGGCACATAATTGATTTCTGCCATGGCTGCCTGATAATCGCCTCGGGCAATGTGGGCTTGGGTACGCATGATGATCTGGTCAGCGTTGGCATCGTAGTAAGCCAGCAGTTTGTCTTTGCCGTTCACGATAAAGGTTTTCAGCCGGGAGTTCCGGGAGGAGATGTTGCGGATGGCCGCCAACATGGCCTGGTCTGCGCTGTTGCCAATGCCTTTTGTGGAAATCATGGCTTGGTTGAAAACGGTCTGGGTCATCAGATCCACCAGAAACAGGGAGACTTCGATTTCCATCACAAATTTGGGCGGCGCTGTTTCCGTGACGGTCTGTTCCACGATGCTGACCCGCGGAAGTACCATAAAACGGCTGTCGGTGGCGGATATCCCGTTGAGTGAGATCGCCTGCAGCAGGTTGTTCTGCAGCAGGTTGCCGGCTTGCAGGGAAATTTGTGTGGCTTGCGGGTAAAGGACTCCGATTTCAAGTTTGTCCGCATCGCCCATCGGTTGGGCGCTTGCCATCAGGGACATACCCATCAGCATGCAGAAAAAGAGGCTTTTTATTGTTTTCATGATCAAATGATTGAATTAACGTGGAGGTTTGTGGGTGGGCGGCTTACAGCTGTTGGCGTGCTTTTCTTGCTGAGGAACGGTCAAAATCACATTCCAAGGCAATCTTTTTCATTTCAAATTCATTGAACGGGAAAAGCATATAATAGAGGTAGTAGGTGGTTTGGGTTTTCTTGTCATAGCGCACCTCCCAATAATATTCCAATGCGTCAGACTCCAGGATGAGCTGCATATAGTTGGATTCGCGTACCATTTTTTCCACTTGGTTACGGCCTTTTTGTGAGTTTTCGGCCTGTTCAAAGGCGATGTCCTGACGAAGCAGGTAGGTCGTCGTTTTTTCCAACGCGATGGTCTGCATTTGGGTAATGGCCGACTCTCGTGCGATTTCAAGATTGACTTTGCTGCTTCCCAGTACTTTGGTCGCCTCACTGGCGGGAACTTCCCGTTTTACCCAAACCGGAACCTTGCTGGAACTGCTTTCCTGCAGGCGTCCTTGTGCACTGATCCAAGCCGGAAGGCAGGTAAAAATGATAAGAATGACAACTAATTTTTTCATAACGGATCGATTAATGAACACTAATGCGCACTCGCCGAAATTGTGACATCGGCAATATCCACGAAGATACACTCTTTTGACAGAAAAACCAATAATTAATAGCACTTTCCACCAATAAAAGAGGGTGATCTTCCGTGGAAGATGCACCCTCTTTGCTTCTTTTTTTATAGGAAGAATGGGTTTATTCATTCTTGATAGCAGCCTGAGCAGCAGCCAGACGTGCGATCGGCACGCGGAACGGTGAGCAGGATACGTAGTTCATACCCACTTTGTGGCAGAATTCTACGGATGCAGGATCACCACCGTGTTCACCGCAGATACCTACTTTCAGCTTCGGATTGGTGGAGCGGCCACCGTTCACCCCGATTTCGATCAGACGACCCACGGTCTTGGTATCCAGTGTTTGGAAAGGATCCGCAGGAATGATCTTCTTGGCCAGGTAATCACCCATGAATGCTCCGATGTCATCGCGGGAGAAACCATAGGTCATTTGGGTAAGGTCGTTGGTACCGAATGAGAAGAATTGGGCGGTGCTGGCCATTCTGTCAGCCATCAAGGCAGCACGAGGGATTTCAATCATGGTACCGTACAGGTAGCTGATGTTGAGTTTGAATTGTTCTTCCACTTCTTTGTGAACGCGGTCGCAGATGGCTTTCAAGAAGTCCAATTCCTTCACGATGATGGTGACAGGAATCATGATTTCCGGTTTCGGGTTGAAGCCTTCGCGAATCAGTTCAGCAGTAGCGGTGAAGATGGCGCGGAATTGCATTTCGCTGATTTCCGGATAGGTGATACCCAGACGTACACCACGGTGACCCATCATCGGGTTCACTTCATGGAGGCTTTCACCACGTTTGCGGATGTCTTCCACGGTGATGCCGAGTTCAGCTGCCAATTCGGCTTGTTTTTCTTCGGATTGCGGAACGAATTCATGCAACGGCGGGTCCAGCAGACGGAACGTAACCGGCATGTTGTCCATCACCTTCATGGTCGCTTTGGTGGCTTCTTTTACGTAAGGTTCCAGTTCTGCCAACGCTGTCTTGCGTTCTTCGGTTCCTTGAGAAAGGATCATCTTGCGCAGTTTGGACAGGGGAGCTTCAGAGTGAGCACCGTAGAACATGTGTTCAATACGGAACAGACCGATACCTTCAGCACCGAATGCCACTGCAGTTGCAGCATCTTCAGGGGTATCCGCGTTGGTGCGTACACCGAGTTTGCGGAATTTGTCCACGATGTTCATGTATTCGATGAAGCGGGGATTTTCAGAAGCATCCATGGTAGCGATGGATTGGTCATAAACCAGACCCTTGCTGCCGTTCAAGGAGAAGATGTCACCTTCTTGATATACTTTACCATTGATGGTCATGGTGCGTTCTTTGAGGTTGATGTGCAAAGCATCGCAACCTACGATACAGCATTTTCCCCATCCGCGGGCAACCAATGCAGCGTGAGAAGTCATACCTCCGCGGGCAGTCAGCAGACCGTCAGCAGCACGCATACCTTCCACATCTTCCGGGTTGGTTTCTTCACGAACCAGGATCACGCGTTCCTTGCGGTCAGCGGCTGCCACTGCATCTTCCGCAGTGAACACGATGCGACCTACAGAACCACCAGGACCTGCAGGAAGACCCTTAGCGATAACGGTAGCCTTCTTTTCTGCTTCGGGGTTCAGGATCGGGTGGAGAAGTTCGTCCAGTTGGCTGGGAGCAACGCGCATAACAGCTGTTCTTTCATCGATCAGCGCTTCGTGGAGCATGTCCATTGCCATGTTCAAAGCAGCCAGACCGGTACGTTTGCCCACGCGGCATTGCAACATCCACAGTTTGCCGTCTTGGATGGTGAACTCGATGTCTTGCATATCGTGGAAGTGTTTTTCCAGATTGCTTTGGATCTGATCCAGTTCACGGTAAACAGAAGGCATAGCTGTTTCCAAAGATTCCAAGTGTTGGTTGTGTTCGTTCTTGGTGGCTTCGTTCAGCGGGTTCGGAGTACGGATACCGGCAACAACGTCTTCCCCTTGTGCATTGATCAACCATTCACCGTAGAATTTGTTTTCACCGGTAGCGGGGTTACGGGAGAAAGCGACACCGGTAGCGGAGTTGTTACCCATGTTGCCGAATACCATGGCTTGTACGTTTACGGCAGTACCCCAGTCATCGGGAATGCCTTCGATGCGACGGTAAGCGATCGCCCGTTTACCATTCCATGATTTGAATACGGCACCGATACCGCCCCACAATTGTTCAATGGCGTCATCCGGGAAAGGTTTGCCCAGTACTTCCAGCACTTTGGCTTTGAAATCTTCACACAATACTTTCAGGTCTTCTTCAGTCAGATCAGTATCGCTCTTGTATCCTTTTTGCACTTTTACATCGTGCAGCATCTTATCCAATTGTACGCGGATGCCTTTTCCATCTTCGGGTTCGATACCTTCAGCCTTTTCCATCACAACGTCTGAGTACATCATGATCAGACGGCGGTAAGCATCGTACACAAAACGGGGGTTGTTGGTGCGTTCAATCATACCCGGAATCGTTGCAGAGCAAAGACCGATATTCAGAACGGTTTCCATCATACCAGGCATAGAACTTCTTGCACCTGAGCGGCAAGAAACCAGCAACGGGTTCTTCGGATCACCGAATTTCATTCCCATGACAGATTCTGCACGAGCCAATGCTTCGTCAACGTCTTTCTTCAATTCAGCAGGGTATTGGCACCCCAATTCGTAATATTCAGTACAGCAATCTGTTGTGATAGTAAAACCAGCCGGTACGGGGATGCCCAAAGTACACATTTCTGCAAGGTTAGCACCCTTGCCACCGAGAAGGTTTCTCATGGTTCCATTTCCTTCAGCTTCTTTTCCGCCAAAGAAATACACTCGTTTAATGTTCGACATAGGTCAATAAAGAATGATAGATTAGTTAAAAATTTTCGCAAAAATAATAAAATAATACTTAGTCCATGTGATTTTCTAACCAGATTCGTCCATTCTCGAACATTCGAATCCAAGGGGTTACCTCGTCATCGCGACGTTCGGTCGGGTAATAAGGCCAGTTCCACGGGCGTAAGCAACGTTCCGGGTGAGGCATCATGGCCAAGTGGCGGCCATCCTTGGAACAAACCCCGGCAATACCTTCGGGTGAACCGTTCGGGTTGGCAGGATAAGCCTGATAATTGTATCGCAGGGCGACAGGATATTCGGAAATCGGGAGCGGGAAGTCGAAACGTCCTTCTCCATGGGCTACCCAGATACCCAGACTGCTGCCTTGCAGGGATTCCAGCAATACGGCCGGAGAGGGTTCAATGTGAACGCCCACAAACGCACTTTCGTATTTGTGTGAGCGGTTGTGACGCATCTTCGGAGACCGGCTGCGGTCTTCGGGCGTGATGAGTCCGAGTTCTGCCATCAACTGACAGCCGTTGCACACACCCAGGGACAGGGTATCCTTGCGTGCATAGAAACGGTCGATGGCATTGCGTGCTTTTTCGTTATAGAGCAGCGCACCGGCCCAGCCTTTGGCTGAACCCAAGGTGTCAGCATTGGAGAAACCACCGACAAAGACGATGAAATGGACATCATCCAACGTCTCTCTTCCGGATACCAGGTCGGTTACGTGGACATCTTTTACACGGAATCCGGCCAGGTGCAGAGCCCAAGCCATTTCACGGTCACCATTGGATCCTTTTTCGCGGATGATGGCAGCGGTAAAGCGGGCGTTTTCGTTGTTTCCACGAGGTTCTTGCAGGGCTGTCTTACCATTGAAACCTTCAGGGAAACGGTAGGTCAGCGGCTGGTGCTTGTAGTTGAGGAAGCGTTCCGAAGCCAATTCTTTGCCGACTTGATGGATGTCGAACAAATAAGAGGTACGGAACCATAAATCGCGCATGGCGTCAATAGCTACGGTGACCGGTTGTTGACGGGTAGCGATGTGGAGTTCGAGGCGACGTTCCGGAATCCATTCGCCAATCACCTGGCAGGCGATACCGAATTCCTGTTGCAACCATGCGGTCGGATCATTCTCGCGGGTCACCTGTACCAGTACGCCCGGTTTCTCGCAGAAGAGCAGGGCCGTATTGGCCAGCGGCAGAACGGAGCGGAAACCGCCTTCACGGTTCGGGAAACACATTTCCAGGGCAGCCGTAATCAGACCACCGGCAGAAATGTCGTGACCGGCGAGCAATTTGCCTTCGCGTACCAGCTGTTGGACCGCCTCAAATGCTTTGGCAAAATAAGCGCAGTCTGTCACATCCGGAGCCTGGCTGCCGATCTTGTTGAATACCTGTGCATATACCGAGCCACCCAGCGGGGCCTGATCGTCGTTGACGAACGGAATGTAGCACAGCAGGGAATCCGTAGGTACGGCTGCTGTATGGACGGTCTTGCGGATGTCTTCACTTTCGGCTACGGTCGAAATGATGACGGTACCCGGAGAAAGCACTTGTTTGCCGTCCGGATATTTTTGGGTCATGGACATGGAGTCCTTACCGGTCGGGATGTTGATGCCCAGTGCTACGGCCATGTCGCTGGCTCCCTGAACGGCTTCATACAGACGGGCATTTTCCCCTTCGTTCTTACAGGGCCACATCCAGTTGGCACTCAAGGAAACACCATGAATACCCTCCACCAGCGGTGTCCATACCACGTTGGTGAGGGCTTCTGCAATGGACATGCGGGAACCGGCCGCCGGATTGATGAGGGCCACGCTGGGAGCGTGTCCGATGGACGTGGCGATCCCGTGGTTGTTGTCGTATCCGATGGCGGTCACGCCAAGGTCATTCAACGGCAATTGGATTTCACCGCAGGTTTGTTGGTTGGCAATCAGACCGGTCACTGAACGGTCCACCTTGTTGGTCAACCAGTCTTTGCAGGCAACGGCTTCGACCTGCAGCACTTGTTCCAGGGCCTGTTGCAGCTGGCTGTCAGACAAGGTGTCCGGAGCCGGAGCGTCCTCATAGGTCGCCTGACGGGTTGTATCGGTCATGGTCGTTTTCGGAGTAGAACCGAGCAGGTCGCTGATGGCCAAGTCAATCGGGGTTTCTCCCGTGCGGAAATTCTTCAGCGTGAAGTTGTTTTGGCCGGTAGTCTCTCCGATGACATAGAAGGGGGCGCGTTCACGCTCGGCAATACGACGGATGTAGTCCACATATTTCTCCTTAACAACCAGACCCATACGTTCTTGCGACTCGTTACCTATAATCTCGCGTGCCGACAGGGTTTGGTCGCCAATGGGAAGTTTGTCCATTTCGATGGTACCACCCGTAGCCTCA
>CALCYB010000138.1 GCA_937906485.1 uncultured Rikenellaceae bacterium | reverse complement strand
GACATGAGTGGGAATGTTTGGGAATGGTGTCAGGACTGGTATGGGGCTTACAGTATCGGTTCTCAAACGAATCCGACCGGACCAGATAGTGGCTCGTACCGCGTTCTCCGGGGTGGTAGTTGGCGCAGCTCCGCAAGGCACTGTCGCGTTTCTTATCGGTACCACGACTACCCTTCGCGCAGGAGCAGCATTCTCGGTTTCCGCCTCGTCCTTGTCCCCTGAGTTTGTACCTGTTCAGATTCCGTAAATCATAAGTAACCAGCTATAATCGAATATGAATACAATGAACCATAATAAAATCCTTGCTTTGCTTGCTACGTGGCTCTTTGGCCTGCTGACGACCGGTCAGGTCCAGGCACAGAACCTGACCATGACGCTTTCGGGTGATGTGACGATGGATCCGATGGATATGGACGCGATGTCGTATTATCCGGTGAAGGACCAGAATGACGAACTGTGTGCTTTGATCAAGGTGAGGCTGACGAATGAACTGAAGAACCCGTTGATCTTGTCCAATGGAGCAGTGGGAGTCACCAAGCGCGAAGAACGTCCCGATGGGGAGTATTGGTTTTGGGGGCCTTATCAGACCAAGAACCTTTTCTTCTCGTGTCGGGGTTATGATCCGATGGAGCCGATACCGGTGCAACTCAATAAAGGAAGAGTGTACCGCATTGAGATACGAAGTGATGCGGTCATGCAGATGGTGACGAATGCAACGATTTCCTTCAACTACTTGCGGATGTATATTGAACCGGCAGGAGCCACGGTGTCTATCGGAACGACCCCGGACTGCTCAATGTACTCCGAAGCCTTGACCGAAAACGACTTCTTTTACCAACTCAATTATGGTGATTATTATTATCGGATAGAACATCCTCAGTATGAGACCTTAACCGGTAAAGTAACGGTTTCGGAAAAGAATGAGACGTTGGAATTGGAGTTGAAACCGGCTTACAGCTATTTGAACTTTGTCAGCGAACCGAGCGGGGCACAGGTTTTTGTTAATGGAAAGTTCATTGGAAAAACTCCGGTTCAGTCTTCTGATACCTATCCTCGAGGAGAGGTGAGTGTCCGGATGCAGTTGGAGGAATATGCTCCAATGAGCCGAAAGGTGCAGGTTGTTGGTGACGGCCAAGTCCAACAAGTCTCCTGGACCTTGCAGGCCCAATATGCCAATGTTACTTGTACGAGCGAGGATCCGATGGCCGAGATCTGGGTGGATAATCAATACCGGGCAATCGGAAGCTGGACTGGGCACTTGAATGCCGCCATAACCCACGTATTGGAAGCCAGAAAAACAGGTCACCAGCCCCAAAGTGTTTCCTTTACCGTTCAGATAGGAGAAACCTCAACCCAGACTGTCGGTGCTCCCGTTCCCTTGTATGGGATCGTATCATTTGAATCTACACCGGGCAATGTGACGGTGTGGGTGGATGATGTTGAAGTAGGCAAGACACCGATGGTCCAACAGGTATTGGTGGGAAAACACCGGATTCGTTTGACGCGGAGCGGTTACACGGACCAAGAGTTTGAGATTGAGGTTGAGCACAATCAACGGCAAACCGTCAGCCGAACGCTGTCTTCTGGGGATTCACAGACCTCGCAGACGACAGCCTCTCCAAAGAAACAGTCTCAGTCTACGCCGTCTACGCCGTCTACGCCGCCTAAGCAGTCTCAGTCCAAGTCTCAGACCCAGTCTCAGTCTACTCAGCCCAAACTCAAATCTGCAGTGGGTTCGTCCTTTACCTTGGAATTCAATTACGGAGTTGGGTTTGAAAGCCAGAACGATGCTGTCCGGGATTTCTCCATGAACCTCTATGGTGGAACTTTCAACTACCAGTTTGGAAAATGGGGTGGCTACGTGAGCGGGCTGTATGGTGTTGAATACGGAGATTTTGCGGTAACCGTAGGTCCTGTATATGGCGGTTCTCGCGCCAAATTCTTTGCCGGAGTCGGTATGATTAAAGGTGAGTTCAAAACATCCGTCCTGGCTGATGTCGGTTTGCGTGTTAAAGTCTTCTCTGTCGTGAACC